>NZ_LWLN01000003.1 GCF_001953745.1 Natrinema saccharevitans | reverse complement strand
CCGAGGAGTAGCTGGCGTAGGTGTGGCCGTCGTTGCGAATCTCGAGCGACAACTCGTCGAAGTCGTCTTTCGTGTCGGCACTCAGATCCGTGTCGTAGGTGACCGTGTGGTTACGGTCCGCGGACGCGTTGTAGTCGGTAATCGTGTCGGTGCCGTCAGTTGCCAGATCGCCGGTGCTTGTCGGGTCGGCGACCGCAGTGCCGGCCAGCGCGATCGAACCGCTGGTAACGACGAGCAGGGCGATCAGGCACGCGAAAAGCCGCGTTGAGATGGGTCTCATTGTTGTAGTGTCGTGTTGAGGATGGGTCGGTTAGCGAGCGAGGCTCGCGGTGTCCCGGGTAGGGGTCGTCGGGCGGGACTGGAGGCAAGGTCGGGGGTGGGACAGTCGGCGGCGGTGGAATCCCTCCGGAGGCCCACCGAATCGTCGTTCGAGTCATGGTCAGATGTCCCCTCGATCGGCCGTCTCCGCACCGGCGACACCGGCCGCGTACATCGTAGTCAGGAACTGGTTCTTCCACGAGAGGCCCTGTCGGGTCCACCAGTCGGAGTAGCCCGACGAGCCGACCATGAGCCATGGATTATGGACCGCGCCGCGACGGAGGTCTTCCTCCATCCCGTTGTCGAGCCACGAGTACACGCCGCCGCTCTGGGTCTCAGGATCGCCAAGCGACTCGACCTCGAGAAGTTCGCCCTCGGTCGCGCCGATGGGATAGTAGTGGTGAAAGTTCCCGTCGACGCGGTAGACCGGATGCGGTCCGTCGCTGTCCTCGTAGATCGTCGGGGCCGTTTCGCGCCCGCGCAACCAGTGGTAGGCCGTGTAGTCGGTCTCGACGATCTCGCCCGAGGCGTCGTCGACGACGACGTAGATCCACTCGTGATCGCCCGAATGCGAGGTCAGGTCAAACGTGAAGCCGTACCACGACGACTCCTGCTTGGCGTACTCGCAAGCGTAGACGAGGACGGTCGTGTCCTCGTCGGACGAACTCGCGACCCAGCCCCGTAGTGTTGGGCGGTTCGAATAGGTCACGTCTGCAGATCCAGCATCGGGCGGTACTGTCGGAGGACGCCCTCATCGTAGGTCAGTGTCACCGAGTTGGGTTTTGAGTCGGGCGTGACTCGCCGCGGCGACGCCGGTCAGCGAGAGCGTTCCGACGATGCTCGTCACGGCCGCGGCCCCGCCGCGAAGCACCTCCCGACGACCGACCACGGGCTCGTCGCCGTCTGTCTCTGTGGACATGAGTGAGAACCCTCCTTAGACGCCGACTGCCTCAGCAGCGTCCCCGAAGAAACCGGCTACTCGCCTTGAGGAAGCCGGGCTGGGCCGAGAGTGCGTTGTTCGCCGTGTCTCGCCCGGACGCGGCCGCGTTCAGATCCCGCTCAGGTGCGGGCTCGGTCGTGTTGCCCGCGACTAGTCGATCGGCGTCGATCATGCCGCCCTCGGACTCAGTCGTCCCGAGGTTCGGCGTCGCAGCGCCGCTCTCGATAACTCGGTCGTGGAACGTCTCGGCGTCGCCCTCGAGCGCGGGGTTGGCCTCGAGGGCGAGTGCCCCGACGCCGCCGGCGACCGGCGCGGCCATCGACGTGCCCGACAGCGTCGTGTTCCGGTAGGTACCGGAGTCGGTGAAGGTTGGGCGCGGTCAGGTTCTGGCCCGGAGCCGCGGTATCCGGCGTCACACCACGCGATTCGCCGGTACTGAGGTCGCCGCCCGTGTCTGGCCCGACGTTGCCGTAGTAGCTCTTGGTCGCGTTTGCAGGCGGCGCGGCGTCGGTCGATTGGACGCCGATCACTTCCGGGATGTCGCTCGGCGACGCCGTCCACCGGGCGACACCGGTCTGGTAGCTGTTGCCCGCAGCGACGAACGCCGCGGTCACGTTCCCCTCCTCCGAGAGGGCGTGCTCGAGTTCGGTGGCGAGCTGGTCGTTCCAGACTGGCGACCCGAGGCTCATCACCAGGATGTCCGCACCCTGCCGATCAGCCCGGCGGACGGACCTGACGATGTCCGAGGTCGATCCGGAGCCCTCCGAGTCGAGCGCACGGTACGGCATGAGCGTCGCGCCGGGAGCCATCCCGTCAACCCCGACCGCGGCCGATCCGACCCACGAGCCGTGCCCGTTCGGATCGGACACGTTCTCGTAGCCGTTGGCGGCGGTGATCGGCTCGTCCTCGACGAAGTCGTAGCCGTCGCCGACGCGAACCTCAGAGCCGATCGACCCGTTGCCGAACACCCGGCCGTCACCGATGTTGACGCCGCTGTCGATCACGGCCACGTTGACACCGGAGCCATTCTGGCCGACCGCGTCCGCGCCGACGTAGGGGCGCACGTCGCGGATGAACGTCTCCGGACTGTCGCCGTCGTAGGCCATTCCCTCGCCGAACGTGCCGTCGTTGAAGACCGTCGCCGCCGTCGCGCCGGGCGGCTCGACATCGACGCTATCGGCCGACTCGAGGTTGCGGACCGGCTCGACGTTGCTGACCTCAAGTTCGAGATCGACGCGCTCGACGTAGTTCAAGGCGGCCAGCGGTTGCCCGCTGTCGCCCCACATCGGGAGCTTCTCGGGTTCGGTCAGCGAGTACTTGATCTGCTTCGGTTGGACCGCCAGCAGAGCCGTGTTCCGGCCGCCGTCGGTCTCGAGGACCGTTGCCGGCGTCCCGTTGGCCCAGTTCTGGAGTGACTCGAGATCCTCGGCGCTACCAGTCTCGACGAAGACGCCGACCTTGTCGCCGCCGTCGCCGTACCGGACGGCATCCTCGTGGGGCAAGTAGCCGAACCAGTCGACTGCGTCGGCGGCCGCCGGTGAGAGTGGGCCGCTCGAGCCGCCGAGCGAGAGCGACTGGGCAGCCGCCGGGGCGGCCAGCAGCGGGTTGGCGAGCAAAACGACCAGCGTTAGCGTCAGGATCGTACGTGTGCGTGTTCGTGTCATGCTGAGATAGTACCTCCATGGGCGGCGGCCAGTCCATCGACCGGCGCGTCGATGGTGACCGTGGTCGCGGGCTCGGCGACCAGCGACGCCAGCGTCGCAACCAGATCAACCGCGACCTCGAGAATCGGCAGGACCGCCGACCCGACGGTCGCCAGCGGACTCAACGCCGACGGCCGCGGGAGGAGGATCGGAACGGTCGTCTGGACGTCGTAGAACGCCGACGTGAAGAACCCGGGATCCTTGTGAACCTCGATCGTGACCGATCCGTCGTCGCTGGTGTGGGTTTTGATCACGTGGGCGTCACCACGGTCCGAGGGATGTGCACCGCCGTAGGCGGTGTCCGAACCGATCCCGAGGGGTTGGTTGCCCTCGCGGTACGCGACCGTATCCTTGGGCAACTCGGTCACGTGGACGAACACCTTGGCGTTCCGCCGGGCCTGTTCGGGCTCGCCCTCGCCGGTCTCTTTGAGCAGGTTGACCGTGATGTCCTGATGATTGTTGCTGATTCCCTCCGCGTAGACGTGCAGGCTCGAGGGGATGTTGTCTCGCGGCGAGATCGCCGCGACTTCGAGCTCCGAGCCGGAGGTGTCGACGCTGCCGCCCTCGAGACCGTCGCCGGCCAGCGCGAGCGGGCCGGTAAAGCCGTCAATAGCGCGGATGCTGGGGTCCTGCGAGACCGTCTCCTCGATGGCTTGGATGCTGACGGTTTCACTCCACTGCTGGCCGTTCGCATCCGTAATCGTCAGTTGGATCTGGTAGCTACCCGCGCCGTTGGTCTCGAAGCGGACTTCGTCGGCGGCGGGGTTGGTCGTCGGTCGCTCGCCGTCCGGGCCCCGAACGGTCGCGTTGACCGACTCGATGCCGACGCTGTCACTCCCGACGGTCGGTTCGACCGTCACCGACTCGCTCGGACCGGGCATCACCGTCGTCACGTCGATCGCCTGCAGCGCAAGCGCGTTGCCGCTAAAGGCCGGGTTTGTAATCGGAACCTGCGTGTCGGCGATGTTCTGGCCGTCCTCGCTCGAGGCGGTGATTCCGAAGGCGATCTGGGCGGTGTCAGCGTCGATCGGGAAGTCCTCGATAACGAGTTGGTCCGAGCGTCCCGTCCGCTTGTTGACCGACCAGTATTCCTCGGAGACAGTAGTCGTCTCGCCGGTCTGGACGTTGTTCGCGACGACCGACGCGCCGTCGGGTGCGAGGTCACCGTCGAAGGGAATCGTCGCGTCGACGGTGCCATCGCCAATGTCGGTCTCGGGATCACCCGTGTTGAGACCGCCCTCAATCTGTGTAATCTCCTGTCGCAGCGCCTCGATTTCGGCTTTGAGTTTGTCCGTGTTCTGGTCGGGATCGAGGGTGACGTTGATATCCTCCCGGTCAGTCAACCGCTCGCGGAGGTTTTCGTTTTCGTCTGCAAGATCCGAGAGTTCGGAGTGCAGATCCTCGATCTCCGTGCTGTTCATCTCGCTGGGCGGCTCGAGGTAGTCCGAAGCGATATCCGCGTACGTCTCGTTCTCGAGGAGGTTGCGAAGCCACTCGGACTTGTTCAGCGATTTGTCGATGCCTTGGAACGGGATCGAGTTGACTTCGACAGCGCGGATCGACGTCTCGTTGGCGGGTACGTCCACGCTCTCGGGCGCGGGCGTGATGTAGAACGACTCGTTGTAGGTCTCGAGGTTCGCGATTTGCTGCAGGTCCTCGAACGAGGCGTTTTCGACATCGGTGATGTTCATGTCCTCCGCTGCCGGGGTGTAGGCCTGGACCTGCAGCGTGTTCACGTCTTTCGGAACACTGAGGTTGAACTTCCCGGCGGTCCCGTTCTTGGAGTAGGTCGAAGTGGTTTTACGGACGATTTTCTCCTGCGTTGCGAGCTCGACGATTCGTTCGCCGCGCTGCGTGAGTTGTCCGGCGCGGTCCTCGAGGTCGCTAGTGATCGTTTGGATCTGTTGTTGGGGGTCACCAACTGAAATCGGGTAGCCGTTCGCCGGCTGGCCTTCTGGGTAGATGCGGTAGAAGCCCGGCGAGAGACTAACGCCTGCGGCCTCGTGACATTTCTTCCCGACGCTGACGCCAAGGCAGAGTTGTTCGCTTGTCTCGACGGTTTGCCGGTCGACGACATCGCTGTCGTAGCTCAGTTGTTCGATGACGATCGTGCCTGAGGTCGTGACGCCGGCCAGGTCCTCGTCAGCGTTGTCCTGAATGCGGTTGCCACTCGGTTCCCGCAAATGGATGTAGAACCTCTCGTCGGCCGGCGCTTGCAACCGCGGCGTCCCCAGATGCGGATTGTCCGTATAGCGGAGCGTCCCTGCACTCCCAGCCCAGTCGTCTTCCGTGTTGACGACGGGTACCTTCCCGTCCGAGATCGTCGACTCGACATCGAGATCCGGGTCGTAATTGAATGAATCGTAGTCGATGGACTCGACTTCCGATCGGATCTCCTCGGCCCGTTCCTTGAGGGTCTGGCCCTGGTCGGGATCGAGGTTCGATTCGCGAACACCGACGGCTTCGACGATCGTCCCGTTTGGAGTTGGCGACGGGTTCTCGCAGGTCGGGTTATCGACGGGGCAGGTCGTTACTTGCCCAGCAATTTGCTCCTTTTTATATCCGATCGTTGGATCGGTGTAGAGTGTATCTGCCTGACTACCGCTAAGTGTCTCATCATAGAGGCGGAATTCATCAATGTCAGCAGACGTCGAAGGTGTGAGTTCAATCTCTCGGTTGTACGAATAATCATTTGAACCACCCCCAGTCGACGCTTCTTGTACACCGTCAATATAGACGGCTGCGGCATCATTCCCGTCCGTGTTTAGTGCAACAACAGCGTGGTGCCACTCGCCTGTTGTTAGGTCACCAGTATCTCCCGTCCAAAAGTCAGAAGTGCCACTTGAATCCGTCCGCTTAACGTGGAATTCGGTATTCGACTCGATTGTTAACTCATATCCATACCCATTCGAGTCAGTTGCATCAACTATTTTCCCGTTGCTGGTTGTTCGGAACCAAAAGGAAAGAGTTCCAGCACGGTCATCGAATGTACCGGAGTTTGTTACACCGTTAGACTGTGCTGATCCGAGGAAAATCGCAGTAGGCGAGATATTTGACGAGATGTACTCAGAGTTTGACGGGTTAAACGGGACGCCCTGTTCATCGTCAATTGCATCCCCTTCGAAGCCCCACCTGAGAGTTGGCGATTTAACCGTCTCATTGTCGCTAGATTGGATCGTTGTAGTTGAGGTTGCAGTTGCAGTCTCAAACCCGCCAGCGAGAGACATCGCTGGCAGACTTACGACCAAAACCAAGACGAAAAATATAGCGACCGTCTGTTGACCACCGGTAGATGTCGTAGATAGGTCCGTCACTCGAGGGCGCGCCTGCCACATGGCCCGTCCGTGTCGGCGGACGAGCAGTCCAGCCAGTACCACCGCGATCGCCAGTCCGGCCAGCGGGCCGCCAATGAGTGCCGTCGCGGCGAACGCGAGTGCAGCCGCGATCGCGAGGGCGGCGATCATCGCGTACAGTTGGGGACGGGACAGCCGTTGCTCGTCGGGGTCGGGGTTGGTGTTGAACATTGGAAAATCAGGCCTCAGTTATCCACAACGACGCTTCCATCGTCGAACCGAATCCCGGCCGGCCGTTCGCCGAGTGCCCGGCCAACAGCAACTCGCGTCGCGTGTTCGAATAGATCCTCGTCACGCGAAGCCAACTCAGGCTCAGACTTCCACTCGAGGACTTTCTTCGCGAGGAGATCGCGCTTGTGCGGAATCTCGGCTTCCTCAAGACGGTTCGCGATGCGGAGGGCGTGTTCGGCGGCCTCCTGTTTCCCAAGCGGAGCGCGGCCTTCCTCCTGATCGATCGCGCCGCAGCGACAGACGATCTTTTCGGGTGGGTTCGCGCGCTTGCGCTCGAGAGGAACATCGAATTTAGCCGTCGGATCCTCGGCGTCGGGATCGTATAGCGGACCCTCGACGCGGGGCGGATGGACCGTCTCGACGGCCGCCGTTCGTTCTTGGGTCTGGCACAGCACCGTCTCCTGGCCGACATCGGCCTCCTCGAGCGCGTCGAACCCGTACTCGCCGTCCTCCGCGTAGCGGACCGGGATTGCGACCGTCCGTAGGGCGAACTGAACGCGGAAACAGCGCGAGCAGATCGTATGGTCGTCGGCGACATACTCCTCGTAGACTTCCGCTGGCTCGCACTCGAGCGTCGGGCGTTCTGAACGCTGTACTGACGGCTCTTGGGTGTGTGTGATGCTCATGGTTGAAAAGTCGATACCCGTGTCTGTCGTAACGCCTCACGGCGCACCCCGAATCCGGAGCACCGGGAGAACCCAGTTATCGGAAACGGGTAGCGGACACGAGTAAGTTCGTTCTTACCAATAACGACTAGTCCCGAATACAAGAAACTACCGCTTACAACAGTCTCAGAAAGTCATGAACATTCTCGAGAAGTCTCCGGCAGACGGGGTTGGCGAGAGAGTGCGTTCGTGAACGAGTAGAGTTTTTGACCCAGCACTGTGAGGGCGAAGATATGGGCGACGAGCCCGTCGGCGATCGCGACGATGATAGCTGGACGTCGGTCACAGCAAAGATCAAGGAAAGCGAACTCGAGACCCTGCAAAGACGGTTTCCGGACGTACCAAGCGATTCAGAACGGTTTCGACGCGCCGTCTGGTTCGTGACGGCGGTCTCGAATGCAGGATTCGCGTTCGACCACCCACCTGACGAAACCCACGAAGACGACGACTGGACATCCGTGACGACGAAAATCCACGTTCCACGGCTGGAGATGCTACGGCGGCGGTTCCCCGACCCGCCGAGCGATTCGGAGCGATTCCGCCGTGCGGTCTGGTTCGTCGACACTGTCGAGACAGCAGCATTCGAGTTCAACGATCGCGACGCCGGCGAAAACGAATCGAAATAGGGAGCCCCCGAGGACCTTGGCCGGGTTCGGGGTTCAATGAGTGGCTACGCTGCGGGGCTACCAAAAGGGTTCGGTCAACCATAGGATTTCGCGTAGATTTATTTCAATCCTGACGAATATGCGTCATATGGGTGGGAGTGGTCTATTGACCCGGTTGCCAGCCCTGACAAGACCGAGTATCAACACTATAGCCTGGATCTGTGCTGTGATCTCCTATGTGATCGGCGACACCGCGACCACAGTGTACTTTCTCAGTACAACGCCGGCGACCGAAGCAAATCCACTGGTTGAAACGCTAATTGGAAGTTATGGGCTGTGGGCGATCGTCGGGTGGAAACTCCTCCTATTCGGTCCCTTCTATCTCGTATATCGCCTCTCACCCGCATGGGCCCGGATTACAGTGCCAATTGTGGTAGCACTACTTGGAGTCGTCCTGACCGGATGGAATCTCTACCATGGGCTTGTTGTCCTCCAGTGCTGTGCATAACGTATTAGTCATCGTAATTGAAATATCGATTAATGAGTATTCGTCGGTTAAATCACTCCAATCGTGCCGTCTCGACCGTCCTCGGGATGGTCCTCATGGTCGGGATTATCACAATGTCCATGGCTGTCCTCGCGGCGGCGCTTCTCTCTGGCGGGTTGTACGACCACCAACCACGCGCGGAGTTCGTCTACCAAGAGAAGGCGAGCGGAGAGGTTCTCATCGGCGTGGAGAGCGTGCAATCGCTCGCTGCCGGCGACACTAGAATTCAGGTCAAAGGTGGTAGTGGTTGTGGGTCATGGGGCGGGAGCGGGTCACTTGAGAAGGGTGCCGTGACAGCCGTCGGTGACGGTAGCTGTTCGCTCGCAGCCGGTGACGTGATACAAATCGTCGGAGACAGCGTGCTACTGGATAGCTATAAACTGCGTGGCGTCTCACCCACATATGAACGGTGTTCTGAGAAATTCGAAGGGCGTCTTGCGGACGGTGAGATTGAGGTCACTGGCAATCTCAAGTGTGATATCGTCGGTGAAGACGGTGGTCGAACAGATGTTGACGTGATAATCGACGATAGTGGGCATCTTGATGGAACGGTGAAGCTCAACGAAGGTGGCTCGCTCAATATCGACGGCGGCGAATTGACCGGCCAACTCGAGACGGAAAATGTCCCGAGTATTGACGGCGGGTCGGAGATCAATGGCGATATGACTGTCGCGGAGGGCGGGTCCGGTGATACACTGCAACTCAAATCCGATACGCGGGTTGAGGGTAAGATCCACTCCGCGGGCGAGACGGTGAATCTGAAAGACGGCAGCGAAGTAATCGGCGACGTGACGGTCGTTCCGGCCCCCGGCGAAGATCCTGGGGACGGGATCGACCTCAAAGGGAATTCGCTCATCGATGGCGACGCGAACGCGACCGAGTACGACGTTGTGGTCGGTCCAGATGCAACGGTTACGGACGAGATTACCGAAAATCAGTAAGAGCGGTTAGTCGGTCCGGCCGATCACCGACGCGCCCGAGAGGACAAGTTCCGACCGCATCTTGTGGTCGTGTGACGTAGCGAGTCGGCCGCTCACGAGCCAGCAGTCCCGCGTCGTCTCGGACGGCAGCTCGCCGCGAGCGCAACAGGGCCCGCGCGTCGTCGCGAAGTCGATCACCGTGCCCTCGACATCGACGAGGATTTCGACGCGGTCGTTCGGCCGCAATGTCCGACCGCAGCCGTCACACAGCGCCGTCTGCCCGACGCCGACCGGGATCCCGCGGAGCATCGCCCGCTCGCGGCACTCGAGCGTCTCGGTCATCGATCGGCCTCCGGGCCAGCAACGGCCCGCGCTTCCGCGAGGAGTCGCTTCTGGCGCTCAGCATCGTAGTGCTGTCGGATCGATCGGGCCTCTTTCGCCGGGAGCCGGTCCTGTCGCTCGTCGGTCGGTCGCGAAGAAATATCGAACATCGATCGAACCCTCCTACCGATCGTCTCCGATGCGGGGTTCGTCCGAACGGACAGCCACGGACGCTTTGAAATTCAGCGGCTCGCCGTCGAAGACACACTTCGGAACCACGGCGACGCCGTCGGTCGGCGTGACGGCGTCGTAGTTGATCCGGCCCCAGTCGTTCGGGCCCACGTCGCCGTCGATTGCGGAGGTGTTGACCTCGAGTGCGTCGGCGTCGGTCTCGACCACGGCGGCGTCGTACATCCGTTCGGCGGCCTCGTCGGTGCTGGGGTCGCGGTAGAGGACGTGCAGTCGGTTGCGCTCGGTGTAGCCGCCGATCGCCGACGGGTTGCGCTCGAGTCGGCGCTCGTAGCAGAGTTTCGTGGCGACGAAGCGGTCGTAGCCCTCGAGCACGTGCTGGTCCCGTCCCATGCGGATCCAGTCGGCGGGCACGGGCGCGTAGAATCGATCAGGTTCGGTCGGTTTGTCGTCGGTACGCTTATCAGGTCGCGTCTCAGATTGACTCATGGCTTCTGATACCTCCGAAGCCGAGGTCGGCTGCTCTAACAGCCGGCCAGATTTTCGCGCTGGCGTCACCTCGGACACTAGCGTACTAGCTAGCCACCCACTTATAATTTAGGAGATAGTTACATCTCTCTGACTGTGTAGAAACCACCCACCGGTAATACTATACTCGAGTTACCTACCATATTTCATATATAATTTTATGGTCCGAACCTCGACATCTCGAGTGCCGTCGACTGACCGCATGAGCGAGCCACAGAACAGATCGATAGTGGGGCCTACCCCCCTCGGGCGCACTACACTCGCACGGTTCACTCGCGCGTTCCAAGCCCCGCGGCCTCGAGCGCTTGGTCCCACGTCCCCCAGCGCCGCAGGTACGGCGTCACCGACCGGTCGCCGCGCTCGTTCATCTCCGATTGGGATGGTGGCCGTCCAAGGTCGGTCGCGAGATCGCGGACAGCCTCGAGTAAATCGTCCTCGTCGACCCGCCGGCCTGGACGTATGTCCTCGGGATTCAACCCAGCTTGCTCACGGGCAGCAAACCACGACTCAAACCGCCGAAAATATGTCGCTGGATCATACTGTCCATGCTCGTCAAGATCCTCAACCAGCACCGGTTGACCGTACTCGTCGGCAAGCCGTTGCAACTCTAAAAGAAGGTCCTCATCGGAGACGTACTCGTGATTTGGGTCTAAGCCGGCAGCCTCGAGTGCGTCGTTCCACGACCCCCAGCGGTTGTAGTAGGGCGTACTCGAGTGCGGCCCGTCGTCGTTCATCTGCGAACGCGTCGGTGTCTCACCAATCTCAGCGGCAAAGTCGCGGAGATCCTCGAGATACTCCTCATCAGTCGGCATTAGTGTTCGATACCCAACTCCGAGACAAAGTAATCATCGACACTTACGGCGTCTTCGTGAACGTCGGCTTCGGCACCAAGCGTCTGAAAGAAGGTGGCCAGACTCCGGCGGTAGCGGTCTGAGCGGTTCTGGTGGTCGATCAGCCAGCGGTCGTTGAACTCCCAGTAGACTGCCCGATTCTCGAGATAGACGCGCGCAAACTCGCGTTGGGCCTCCTCAGAGACGTCAATAAGATACTGTGGGGCAACCGCTCGCGTATCATCGTCAGTCGGTGCATCAAGGCAGGTCAACAACCGACCAAGCACGGCCCCGTCATCGCGAATCGTCAGTTCGGTGCTGCGGAGACTGTCGTCAGTTCGGTGTTCTCTTGCCTCGAGTCCGAGCTGTGTCACGAGCGATTCGAAGCGCTCGCGATCGTCGCTTGATTCGATTCGAACATAAGGACCATAGGTCTCGGGTTTGATCGTCCCGCGTGAACACACCCATGCGACAAGCCGGTTGATCGGGTCGAATACCTCGCTGATTTCCGTCAGCGGCACCCACCCACGCGATTCAGCGGTCTGAATGCCCCGTACCGGATGCGGAATCGCTCCGTCGTCGATCCACGGCCGGACGCGACCGCGCGGGAGATCCAGTGCCGACGCCACGCCGCCAGGGCTCGCATTCGGATGCTCCCCCGTGTACTCGAGGACACGCTGGTAGTCAGTTACGAGGTCCCATGGGTCTTCGTAGGCGCGGCCGCTATAGGTCCGGGCAAGCATCGGCGGCGTGACGAGGACCGGCCGATCGTTCATACTCGAGTATTTGACACCGATCGGTTAATGATTGCCATCATATCCGATCAGTGTCCGAATCGCCCGATAGAACTACTTCAAGTGGGCACTGGAACCGAGATAGCAGCCGCTGATTCTCAGTTTTGAAAGCCCAATTGGTCGGACTATCAGGTACCTATATATGTACCCAGTTACCTGTCGATATTGTGCATCGGACGACGGCGGCAGGAAAGCGGGGACGACTGGATGGATTCCCAATCCCCCGGGCTGCATCTCTCGGTTCGCCGAGGGACGCAAAAAGCCTTCCTACCGTTCACGGGCCGATGCGTGATTGAAATATGGATGGAAAGACAATCCGCAACAAGTTGATTGGATCGGACGACCAGCGCGCAGTGTCACCAGTTATAGGTGTCATACTTATGGTAGCTATTACCGTGATCCTCGCAGCCGTAATTGCTGCCTTCGTGCTGGACATGGGCGATCCAGGGAATAAGAGCATAAGCGCCAGCGCTGACATTGAGAACGGAGGTTCGGATGTCACTGTCGAATTGACCGCCGGTGGCAGCAACGTTGATGGTATCGCATTTGTCAACAGTAACGGGAAGATCGCTGTGTATGACGATAGTGTGAGTAGCACAGGCGCATCAGGGACATACAGTGACAGTGGTGATGGTACTGGTGACCTATCCGGCAGTGGCTCCACTGATTATACCGTATACGCTTACCAAGGGAGTGTTGAAGAAGACGGCTCTATCGATGACGCTGACGCGAACGTCGAACTCGGGCAAGTCACGTACGATCCCTAGCAATGATGCCTGAAGAACTTCAGTCAAAATTGGTCGGAGATGAGGAAGAGAGGGCTGTGAGCCCGGTTATAGGGGTCATACTCATGGTAGCTATTACCGTGATACTCGCAGCCGTGATTGCCGCCTTCGTGCTGGACATGGGCGATCCAGGGAACAAGAGCATAAGCGCCAGCGCTGACATTGGTGAGAACGAAACTGAAAATATCACTGTCGAGTTGACTGCCGGTGGTAGTAATATCGACGGGATCGCGTTCGTTGACTCGAGTGGGGAGATAACTGTCCACGACCCTAATCTCAACAGTACCGGTGCAAACGGTGTGTACGGGACAAAGATAGACAGTGGCAGTCAAGCTGCAGCCGGCGACGCTGATGCCGTGTTGTCCGATGATAGCTACACGATCTACGCCTACCAAGGGAGTGTAGAACACGGTGATTCGATTGACGACGCTGACGCAAGTGTCGAAATCGGGAGCGTTGAATACGACGCACCCTCACCGTAGCACCTTTCTCATCTTTTTGACCGCTGTAGACCAGATTGGACGACTACATTACTGTAGAAGTCGGATAGACTCGGCAGTGTAAGACCAGTCCCACTGTGCAGATAGTTGTCGGCTATACACCCCTCGAGTCCCCGAGTGGAACGGGTGGAATCACCCCCCAGTCAATTTATCAGACACTCCACCGAAGGAACACGATATGCACAGTGGCCCCCAGCGAGAGATTATCGGCGAGCGAGAGATCCTCCGGGAGAGTCACGACCCGGAGACGATCCGCTATCGCGACAGCGAGATCAATACGCTCACAACGCTGCTGTCGCCGACGCTCGGCGGTGGGATCACCGAGACTGCATTAATCCACGGGCCGCCAGGATCGGGCAAAACCTGTACGACGACAGCCGTCCTCGAGGAGATCGAGACCCAACACAGCGTACCGACAGCGACGGTCAACTGCTGGAAGGACCACACGCCCTCGCGGGCGCTGTACACGATCGTTGAGTCGTTGGTTGGCGATACGGCATACGATCGCGAGCAGACCCCCGAGAGCGTATTACTCGACGCGGTCGAAGACGCAATCACCGAGCCGACGATCCTCTTTCTCGACGAGGCTGACAAACTCGTCGAGGACGACATCCTGCGGGACCTCTATGAGATCGACGACGTCCGCCTGCTGTTCGCGGCGAACAATCGCCACCAGGTCGTCGGCGACCTCGAGCATCGCGTCTACTCCCGCATCGGGACCGCACAGGATATCGAGTTCGAGAAGTACCACGACTACCAGCTCGTGCAGATCCTCGAAGACCGTATGGTCGCGGCGAAGGTCAACCCCGAGATTGTCCCTGACGAGGCAGTCGAGGGAATCGCCGACGCCGCCGGTCGGGACGCTCGGAAGGCGATCGCGACGCTGCGAAACGCCCTCGATATCGTCCTGATCGACGACGCCGAGTGTGTGACAGACCCGATCATCGAGCGGGCCAGACAGAAGGCAGAGGTGGATATCGCTCGGTTGCGTATTTCGTCACTCACCGACCAGCAGACAGCCGTCCTGAAAGTGCTGGCCGACATCGAGCCGGCGACCAGTGGGACGATCTACGACGAGTACGAGCGTCGGATCGACGATCCGTCTGTTAGTCGGACCGTCCGCGGATGGCTCAGTACGAAGTTCCCCCAGTACAATCTCGTGACGATCCTCGAGGACGAACACCCACAGGAGTACGAACTGACCGCAGCGGCACGGGAGATTGTGGAATGAGAAACCGGGGGTAGGGATGTCTTACTCGCGTCCATCTGGAATATTGGGGTCGATAACAAACCACCCATTCCAATACATTTATACATAGATAGAAGAATGATTCCACAAAGAGATATTCAGAATGATGAATGTCTCGCTGAGGTGAATACCGAAATGAGTGAACGAACTGCCCGGTTAGTGGAACGCGGGATAGAGGAGTACGACTCCGCGGAGGAGGCGTGGGATTCGCTCACGGAACTCTCCGCAGAGATTGACTGGGACACAGAAGCTGTCCGACCGGACGAAAGTCCCGAATCCGAGTTTCGGTATCCACTGGCTGCTGACGACTAAGTCGGCCAGGAATGCTGATTTTAGATAGCAACGTCTGGATTCACGCTGTTATTTTCGGCGGAAAATCCAGATCGCTCGTTGAGCAAATCATCAAGAACGGGCGCAAATCGGCCGTCAATGCATATATCCATGAGGAAGTTCGGTGCAATATTGATGACGACCATTCGATCGATAGGAGTGTTAGAAACCGCGCGCTCGAGCAGTTCTTTGCGGCGATAGGCAACTCCCCACAGATACGAAATCCGGATTCTGAAACTGTCGAGCGGATGGATCTCGAAGCCGAACGGAAAAAAGCCCATCACAAGGTCATTGGTGCATTTGGCGATATCCAAGCGAAAGACGCGCCGATACTTACGCTGGCATATCAATTCCTGAGCTACCAGCCGACAATATATACGAACGACAGCGAGTTCGCAGACCTCTCTCCCACCAGTCGCGGGATTCCCGAAATCTCAATCCAGTACTGCGATCTCGAGTGGGGTCGGGCCGAACAGGCAGTCGAGTGAGTACGAAGCAAGAAGTCGGTCCAGCAGTATCGGCAACTCAAGCGCATCGCGATCTCGTCCGTCGCGTTGTGTGAGCTACTCCGAGAGCAGTTCTTCAACGTACTGATTTTCCCACTCTCGACGCGCCTCGAGTTCGCGGCGACCGCGAGCGGTGAGCGTATAGGAGTTCGTCCGGCGGTCAGCCTGCCCCTTCTCGACAAGCCCCTTGTCGACGACCGTGTCAAGATTCGGGTACAGTCGGCCGTGATGGATCTCCTTTTCATAGTAGTCCTCGAGTTCCTCCTTGATGCCAAGACCGTGTGGCTCGTCTTTGCTGGCGATGACGTATAGTAGGTCTCGCTGGAATGCCGTCAAATCGTACATATCGATGCTATGTTCTATTAAAATAAAAGGACACTGCTAACAGGTCGGGCATGGGGCGCAGACGCTGAGGCGAGGCGACTCCAGACCCCCACCGATTCAATCGTTCCGAAACGAGAGCGATAGACAGGCAAGAACAATTGTGAAACGAAAATAGACTATATTTCACCAGCTTCTAACTCTCTTACCGAGAGAAGTCGAGAACTGGCACACAGCTCTACCAGGACAGATAGCGGGGAACAAGATACCCAGATCTGACTAATGGCAAACATTGTTTTATAAAAGAACGACGGGGTACGATGATAGGTCTATGCTAATATCGAAGAGTTATACCGGTGGGTCAACGTGTCCGTCAGCCTGAACACGGAGTTTTGGATCCATGGCATAAGCGGGCCATGCATAAGTGCTGTCAGAGATCTTCGTTTCCGAACGAATCTCGCAAACGCCATTCATGGACGTGACACTTTGGGCGTTATCACCGTCTCCCTCAAAGTACACACCGAATTCGCCTGCCGTTCCCTGATCGAAGTTCTTGGGGTAGACGGTCCCGTCCTTGACGTAGTAATTACCGCCAACGCTGGCACCAGCGCCACTCGGGAGGGTCGCACTAGCGGTGAACGTATGCTCCTTCTCGTCGATCGATTCAGAAGACTTCGGATCGAAGTCGATGACCCGGAAGTCGCTGTCGGTCACATCGACGTGAGCCTCCATCTCTTGAATCGACACCGTGTATCCCGTGCCTCCCTCGGGATATGCCGTCAGATGGTGCCAGATGAAATACACATACTCACCGTCGATCTGATCCACTGCACGATAGAGTGTTAGATGTCCCTCAGCAGTACCGTAGTCGACAGTGTCTGAACTATTACTCAAGTCCAGATCAGTACTGAAGTGAGCAACGTCAGTCACATTTGACGTGTTGACACCACTACCCTGAGTCGTAACTGACTGGGTACCAACAGACTGCGTCGTCAGCGATCCGCTGCTGGATGTCGCAACTGCCTCACCAGTGTCTAAGTCTTCTTCTGAGATGTTGCTCGATTCAGCACCCTCACTCTTAGCGGCTCCCGTTCCTGCGAAAAGGACGCTTCCTGCGATAGTCGCCCCGCCGATTTTTTTGAACGCGCTACGTCGGCCGATTCTGTTATCTTCCGACATTGCAATTGGGAATAATTGGTAGATTTGATTGTTCTTTATGACTGTATTCTAAACCAGAATGTTCTGGGTAAGTATTTTGTATTAGCTCCACACAACATATCTAGTTTGTAGAGGAACTATACGGCACAATAAATAGCTAGGAAATTATATAATAGAGAGTAGGCTCCAAGATTAATCGGGGTAAACGGTAAATGCCACAAAATTAGGGCCTGTCAATATTCACAGATGCAGTATATTATGGCTCTGTTGAAATCCTTAGAGAGTTGCATTTTCGTCCTATAATTCCACGAGATGAAGGACCTGACTTCCCACGGTCATCTGACGCTGCTGGCCGTGGTCGCGTCGACGGTCGCCGATCCCGACAGCGTCCCACTGCAAAAACAGACGCTCTGCGAGCAGTACCAGGACCTCGCGCAAGCGACCGACCGCGGCCCACTCGGCGGGCGAACATTCCATAATCATCTCGCCGAACTCTCGATGCTTGGCATTCTCGATCGGACCAAGCAAAACGAGGGTCGCGCCGGCGGGATCTACTACGAGTACGAGGTCGACGTACCGCTGGATGCGGCGCTATCGACGCTCGAGAACCTCCATATGAGTGACGAACTCGATTTAGATTCGTTACGTGAAAACGCACGGGAGAACGGGCTGCTCTAATACTCATGTGTCTCATTCGAGGGGTAGCTTCGGCACTCAAGTGGACTTTTGAATCGGTTGTAGACTCAGCCGAAGAAGCGTGGAAAGCGGTCAATGGGTGGTGCGAGCGGGTTGATTTGGATCTCGGGGCCGTGCGTCGCGGCTGAAAGACATGTAAACCCTTCAGAAAGATTTAAGTATTCGTCCGGCAATTATCCTAGTAGTTCCTGGCGGAGGGAACCGGCGGAAAAGCCACTGATTACCATGCTGCTCCGTCGGTCCTTTCACCATCGGCTGTTTCACACTATAGCGGCTGCGCTATTCGTCTGATAGAGTAACAGGAGTTGTCTTCTAACCCCCAAAACGGGGGACCCCTCACGGGGTACTTTGTTGTGGTTCACTCGGGACAGCAGCGCTATTCACGCTATCAGGAGTCCCAGAGTGACAACTTGTTTCGTGAACCGAGCCAGTTGCGTCGCGACTCGGAGCCACTTCTCAGCGCGCTCCAACCGGTCAGCGTCTGGGTCGGTCTTTTCATCACTTTCAGCCATCGGCCATTCGCTGGGGAACCACAACGAGTTCCTGACGAAGGGTATCCCCAGCGATCACTGATAGACACTGGTCAGATAAAAAGGATAGGTGGTTGGATACTCACCAGTGGCTATTCCTCGTCACCGTCGTCTTCCAACTCGCTCGCGTCGAAATCGTTTTCGTCATTATCTGCGTCGCCATCAGCATCAGTATCATTGTTGGCCGGCAGATTGTCCGCATCGACCTTTCCATCGAGATAGTCACGACCGAGGTCCGTAATCTGATAATGGGTCGTATAATCGTCGTGAGTCTCGATTAGGCCGTGACTTTCCAACTCCGATAGCGCGCGAGCGATTGTAGCTCGAGATGGATCAAGTTCGATATCTAGCACACTAACCGGGACTGCAATATCGTGACCGTCCAGAAACTCGAGAACGGGGTCACTGGCTTTATTCATCCATGCACCCCGTTTCCGTCGCATTGGTTACCAATTCCGAGGAGCGCACAAGTTTTCACCGATGTATTAGGACTAGGATGCATTTCCATCTCATTTTGAGACGTATACGTATCAAGAGTTAAGTATGGTGGACTACAACAGGGTGCTGTCAGCAGACACGACCCTCTGGGCGGGTAACCAGTCCGTAAAACGCAGCGGACAGGCGTGGTCAGAACACGCCGTCCGGAGGGCGACACTGTTGGCGACCCTACACCATGACCCACACGACGCGTCCCCTTAAACCGACTGCCAACAGGCTCGGGGGAAACACCGTTCACCCAGCGAGGGTGGAACTCAAAAATCGCGTGACTGCGTCGGGTGGAACGGGTGGAACGACCCCCACCGGACTATATCAGCCATGGGGACGTTCATTCGGGTATGGCAGTCCGCGAACGCGATCCGGACACGACCGACGAACGACTCGAGATCACGAACACGGTGCATCTCAAACCGCTCGGGATCGACGTCCCGTCGGGCGCGACCTGCGAACTTACGTTCCGCGGGACGCGCGGGAACTTCATCGTCTCGATCGAGCGCAACGGCAATCGGTGGACGCTCGAGGGCAGCGAGGCCCAAGCCGAGCTGACCGGCGCGTTCACCGAGGACGGGATAGCCGACAAGCCCACGCGGGTCCCCGACTGGATCGCGCGGGTCATGGACGCGAAAATCGACGTGAGCGAGGTGTCGGTCCAACGGTAGCCCTACAGTCACGTATCGATTCCGCCGTGCGAGGCCTGCTGGAACAGGCTAGCCGCGCGGCGCGCACCAGCGACCCCACGCAACTCACCAATGATCCAATCACAGAGCAATCCCGCACTTTCGCCAGATAGTCCGCCTAGTTTTAAGGCGAACCCACGACAAGAGACTCGATACACAAATGCACGGCTAACGAACGTAGAGGCGGGCGGGGCCGAAGCCCCAAAGAACCAGCCTAACCCTACCTGGTTCTTGGCGAGATTCGGTCTTAATACTTTCCCCTCGCGTACTGGCAAGACTCGTCAGACCGAGATCGGATCGCTCGCCGCTCGTAGCGCTAGTCGTGCGACCATAGAGGTGGTCGCGCATGAGTAACCGAGATACGAACGTTTCAGTACAAGCAGATCCGACGGAGAAAGAGTTGATCGAGGCGGTGTCGTACGATATCCTCGACTGTTCGCAGTCGGCGGGTCTCAAGCACATCGCGGAACAGTTCTACCGACAGGTCGCGGGCGACATTCACCCGCGCGCGATCCGGGACGAGAAGGTCGATGTCCAGGCGCTGCTCAACGGCAACCTTGAGCCCGAAGACGTCGACGAGAAGTACCGGATGGACGGCGATAGTCCGGCCCAGATTCCGACGGCGGATGGCGGCCTTCAGGTCACGCCGACGCCCTCGAGCTACACGCCGACCTACACGCCCCAGGATCTGGCGACGACCGGGGCCGAACTAACGTGGGACGAGCTGACCGACGCGATCGGCCAGCACTGGTCTGACGATCTCGAGATTCACGAGGACCGTGTGCGCTCGAGCGGGGATGTCGAGATAGTCGGCGACGGCAAATACTCCGACGACCCCTACGCACTTCGGGCCAGTAAGAAGCCCGTCGCGAAGATCCTCGCCGGGATTCTTCGGTCCAACGGTGACGTGGTTCCCGAGAAACTGGTCGAAGCGAAGATTCTCCAGTACACCGAACACCAGATTAGTCGCGCCGACGAGTCCGAAGGCCGGCGGTACAAGAAATCGGAGTACAAGCGGCTGTTGGTCAAGAAAGGGCACCTCGTTCCCCATCCCGACCCGTTGCGTGACGAGTACTACACGTCCGAGGCCGCGGCGAAAGAACGCTTCGCCGAGGAGGTTAAGGAGACGATCGCCGACCTCGTCGAGAAGACGTGGGTGCTTGACCCGACCGAACACGTCCAACAGACCGGAATCGCCGTGAAGGAGAACGCCGAGCAGTGGGTCCGTGACCTTGCCGAGTTCCGGCAGGGGCTTGGGTTCCTGCATACGTTACTCGAGGACGACGACTGGAGTGACAGACTCTCTGAGTTAGACGACCCGCTCGGAGAGTGGCCGAACGCGAAGGTCGCAGCCGGGAAGACATACAACCAGATGCTTTCGGAGTACGTCTACGTCAACCAGTGGGCTCGCTTCGCAGCCGCCGACGCCGTCCTCGAGCTTGAGGACGACGAACTACTCGAGGACGACCTACTACGGGACGACGAATGGGTTCCCGTTCGACCCGACCGGCCAAGTGAGCCCGTGTTCGAGTGGGTTGCTGACCGTGACAAGCCCCTGAGCCCGCAGGCTCAGATCGCCGAAGTCAGTAACAAACTGTAGCCGGCGACCGGACCCCGAGAACGCCCCGCGGCCGATAGCGACGGCTGTGTGCAACGCCTTGTTTTGACCCCTGATTTTCCACTGGAAACCTTGTGTCTCGGCAATCGGCGACGCTCAAGGTCGTGAGTAGACCGGCGATCGCCCAGTGCGAGCTGTTGATCGGTCGCGATCGGGCCGAGAATGACGTGCGTTTGTCTCGAGATAGTGAGAGATAGCAACGGCCAGCGAAAGTTAGTGACTGCGGCCCGCAAGACTTGCCGGTTCGAAGATCGGGAGATTTGAAAAGAGACCGTCGCCGTATAGCGATTTTCGAGCGGTGAGAAAATGGCCTGCTTAGCAGTGACGGAATCTTTTCTTTTCAGACCGAGATCGGCCGAGGGTCTGGGACGGGACCAGAGACACAAGACCGGCCGAACAGAACGATCTGGCGCGCGAATACGGCAGGACAGCAAAACGTGATATAGAGCGGCTGAAAGCCCCGGCTGCGGCCACGTTCCACTTTACCTTGCCTCAAAAGGTCTGCTGCGGTCTATTAGGATAGTATAGCTTAAAAGAGTTTCGGCAGGGAACCTAATAACAGCCATCTGATGGATCGGCCACTCTCGGTTGGCTGTCTCGAGACTGTCCCGTTCCTTCTCTTTCCCGTATTGCCGTTCCCACCGCTGTCTCTGTCTGATTCCCGCTGTTCTCTGGCCGCTCACACGCTCCGATCGGCCACGCACCCCGCACAGACCTTCGCGACCGATCGGCCCAAGAAAAAGATTTCACTGGATTCTCAGTGACGTATATCGAGAATCAGAGATGTTCCTTACTCGTTGTCGATGTACCACACCTTCGCTTTCCCGCTGACCTTCTTGTGGCCGACCTCGCCTTGCTCCTCGAGCTCACCTAATCGATTGAGTACCGTCTTTCGATAGCACCCGACCGCCTCGGCGACCTCGCCGGTCGATGGAACCGGGCACTCTCGGATCGCCTCGAGAAAGTCCTCGTCAGTATACTCCTGGTTGAACTGCTTGGTCTCGTCGTCGCGAGTTCGATCACTCATTACGCGTACCCACGCACGCATCCATCAAAAAGCCACTCCACACGGTCGGAGTATGGCAAGAACTAAGTCACCTGACCTGAATGTAATAGATACAGAAGCAACTCGCTACGCGGCGAACCTCAGTAGAATCGTCGCGAAACGCAGTGTGCTGGAACACACTGCAACCGCGGTTGCTTCGTGCGACGTCCAATCACAGAGCAGATCCCACGAAGCATGCCCGAGTTACAGCGTAACCGACTTAAATCTAGTCGGAACGATTCGGAGACGGAGAAGCGTATTTCTAACCAGCGACAGCCCCGTGTCGTCGGGACGACCGACGAGATCAACGTCGATCTCGAGGCAGTTGCGGGCTACGATCGCGACTACGACCCGCTCGTCGAGGAGGCGGTGCGCCGATGAACGGTCGCCACGCCGCGACCGATTCGGGTCGCTACGAGTGCGACGACGACATTCTCGAGGCCGCGCCGGAGAACCCGGTCCGCTTCCTCACGAGTTCGGAACTCGTCTGGAAGGGGATGATCGACGGAATCACCGACCTCGAGCGCCTCGAAGCCTACCGACAGGCAGAGAAGCGCCACATCCACGACCGCTACGACAAGACGGCGGTCCACAAGTACATCGACGCTCGCGAGCGCGAGCTGTCCGACGGACCGACCACCGAGGCGCTCCCGATCCCGCGGGCAATCGTTCCGCTGGCAGACTTCGAACCGCCCACGGAATCCGAGCCGTCCCCGATGACCCCCGCTGACGCTACCTCGGCCCCGGTCGCGGCCACCGACGGCGGCCAGACAGTCGCCGACGAAACCGACGACCTGCACCCGGACGCGACCGGACTCGAGATCGGCGAAGTCCTCGAGTTCGACCGCGACGAGACGACCGAGTACGTCTTCCCCGCGACCGCCGAGGCCGATCGCCCGTTCCTCATGCGTGTCTTCGACGAGGAGGACACCGAACGGACCGCCGAACCGCTGGGGCTGACCCGCGACGAGGTTGCACGACGGCCGATCGATACGACGGACCCACAGCCGATCGGCGACGTCGACGTACAACCGCCGACGAAGGCCGCGACCAATGGAGGTGCCGCGTAGATGTCCGATCGCTTCGCTGACCGGCTGTTCGATCCGATCAACACGGTCGAACCCAAACGCCGGCGCGACCTCGAGGTTGAGCAGGACGACGAGCGGATGTTCTGTCCTGACGGGCTCCACTACACCGAGCCCGCAAACGGCACGCATCCGGAACAGGGCCCGACCGACTACTGCAGCGCCTGTGACTGCTGGACGCTGTACGAGTCCCGGACACAGTTCATCGCGAGCGAGGCATCGGCACTCGGCTTCGAACTCTCGCGAAAAACCAAGGGCGAGCCGATCGACGACCGAGGGATCTACCTGCTGGCGGATACGCCGGTGCAAGCCCACGCGCTCGCGACCGAGTCTGGGGGTAGCAATCACGAGTTGCTCGCCGAGGCACTGGCCGAGACACTCGGGGACGACGCGTTAGACGAACTGATCGTCGACCTCCTCGCGGAGTCCAACGGACGGCCGGACGCTAGCACAGCGTTCCTGCCCAACGGGGGTGACGCGTAGATGTCCGCAGCCGGGACGGAGGCCGTCGACGACGCCCTGTTCGAGGCAATCCAGCGCCGGACCGAGCCGACACCGGACGGCATCCAGAACGTGAACGGCAACGTCTGGACGGGCCAGTCCCGACTCAAACAGGAAGCGAGCAAGGGCAACGTCCCGTGCAGTCGCGACGAAATCAGCGAGGCCGTCGACCGACTTCTTGAAGCCGACCGCGTCGTTTCGTGGCACGGCCTTCTCGCACCCGCCACGGACGAGCATCTGGCCGCGATTATCGAGAACGAAGTCGAGGCAGACGTGACGCGGTCGCTGCTGGTTGGAAAGGCCAACAAGCTCCGCGGGGTGGAGCCATGAGCGACGACACAATCACCGTCGTGGACCTGTTCGCCGGCGCGGGCGGCCTTTCCACCGGCCTCGTCAAGGCGATCATCGACACGAACGCACAGACGATCGCCCGCGAGGCCGGCCTCGAGGCCGACGCGATCACGATGGACCACACCCGGGTTCACTGGTGGCTCACCCAGAATGTCGAACTTCATGCCGTCAATCACTGGGAGCCGGCGATCGCGACCCATGAGCAGAATCACCCGTGGGCCGAACACTACCACGCCAAGATCGAGGAACTGCACCCGCCGGACGTCGTCGAGCCCGGCGAGGTCGATCTCCTGGTGGGCGGACCATCGTGTACTCATCACAGCCGAGCGCGCGGCGGCAAGCCGGTGCAGGAGCAGAAACGCGCGAGCGGCTGGCACGTCCTCCACTGGATCGAACACCTCCAGCCCGATCATCTCCTGCTCGAGAACGTCCCTGAGTTCCGCAAGTGGGCTCCGATCGTCGACGGCAAATCCACGCAGGACGGCTCGATCTTCCAGCGGTGGGTCGGGATGCTCGAGGCGCTGGGCTACTCGGTGCTGTACGATCAAGAAGACGACGCCTACGGAACCGTCCTGAACGCCGCCGACTACGGCGAGGCCCAAAGCCGCAAGCGGCTGTTCATCATGGCCTCGCAGGACACGCGCCCGACCGAACCCGAACCAACTCACGTCGACGAGGATCCAGACAAGCCCGACCGCAGAACCGCGGCGGCTATCATCGACTGGTCGGATCTCGGGGACTCGCTCTGGACGCGCGACCTCGAGAACCCGCGGGTCCAACCGCTCGCGAAGTCGACGATGGCCCGAATCGCCGAGGGCATCCGCCGGCACTGCGACGACCGTCTCGAACCGCTGGCCGACGCCCTTGAGGAGATCGGCAAGGACGAACTGCGGGACCTTCGCGATCACATCGTGCCCGCCGCGGACGCCGCGACGGTCGCGGCCGTGGTTGACCGCCCGTTCCTCGTGCGGATTCCGAGCGGACGGACGGCACTGACGACGCCGTCGATCGTCAAGTACTACGGCACGAGTACGGTGACGCCGATCGACGCGCCACTCGATACCGTCACGTCCGACGGGAACCATCACGCGCTCTCGAGTCCGGAGACGTTCTGTCTCCGACAGCAGTCCGGCGGCGTGCCGCCGTCGACGGACCGGCCGCTGCCGACCGTCGCGACGAAGGGCGCGATCGGGATGGCCAGGGCAACGGCGACGCCGCTGGTCAAGCCCCGGAACGGGGCCCACCGCGGGCTCCATTCCAACCCGCTGTACGAGGCCGATTCGCGGCCGCTGCATACGGTGACCGCACGGAACCACGACGGCCACCTCGTGACGCCGACGCTGATCCACTACTCCCACGGCGGGGCGCTGCGGGACCCGACCAGCGACGTGTTGCCGACCGTCGCGACCGAGAAAGGCGGCGCGTTCGCCCTCTCGAATCCAATCGTCCAGCCGTTCATCGACGAGTACTACGGCAACGCTCGCGCGAACGCACTCGACGATCCGCTCCCGACGGTGCCGACGAAGGATCGCTTCGCGCTGTGTGTCCCCGAGGTGTTCCCGTTCGGCCTGGATGTCCGCTACCGGATGCTCGAGCCCCACGAACTGAAACAGGCACAGGGCTTCCCCGAGAGCTACGAGCTGGCCGGCAGCACGAAAGAGGATATCACCGAGCAGATCGGGAATGCCGTTCCCGTCAACCTCGCTCGGGCGCTTGCCCGACACCTGCTGACCTCTGAGACGCCGAGTCTCGCGACCTTCGGCGGCGGGGTGACGGCTGATCCCGATGCCGAGGTCCCGGAGTACTCCGAGGTGATCTCCGATGACTGACCGTCTCGTCTCCGACGAGGAACTCGTCGAGCGCGTCGCCGAGTGTATCGCTGCCGGCGAGACGATTCCTGCAGGTGGCGCGTCACCGACGACGGTCGCCGCGGGCTTGTCGATCTCGGCCTCGACCGCGGACAAGCACCTTCGGCGGCTGGCCGACGCGGGTCGCCTCGAGCGCGACTTCGGTGTCCGTAACGGCGCGCGGAAGACGGGCTACCGACCGGTCCCCGAGGATCGGTGTGATCGCTGTGACGGCGACGGTGAGATCGAGCGGGCGGACCGGACAGTGCCGTGCCCGCACTGCCACGGTGTCGGGCGGACCGACGAGGAGCGCGAACTTCGAGCCGACGGCGGTGACGGTACGTCTTTGAGTGGTACTGACCGAATTCAATGGATCATATCGAAAAAGGCGATCAGTCCGAGAATCACGAATCCACTAGCGAAAATTACCCTATTCTTATCTACCCAGCCGCTTGCTGTCTCCGATAACAGTATCCCCAAGGTCACCCCCACCAAGAGAAAAAAGATTACTGCAGCTATCAGGTGTCTCTGGAGGATCATTGTTACTCCAAGCAGTGCAAATGTAGCTGTTGAAATCATTCGACCGATATCTGAATTACCCACAATAATTGATATTTATGCGAGAGTAATAAGTCCTTTTCTTGGACTATTTCGGTCACTGCAGACGGACAGTGACCTCCCGGAGGGAGATGCCTAATGCCTCGGAAGTGCCGCCAATGCGGCCAGGGAACAGGCCCGAATCGCCGCCTCTGTACGGACTGCGAGCGCGAGGCTCGTGACACCTACGAGCCGTCGACGCCGCTCGAGACGACCGCGGGCGACGGGGTTGGCGCGTGGATCTGCGTCAACGGCACGTGGCACGCTTCGATTGAGTTCGACGGTTTCCACTACGACTTCGCCTGCGGAGACGGGTTCGACGACTTCCCCGCGGAAGACGTGACCCACTCGCATCACGCACTCGACCACGAGTCGGTCTGTGCGGACTGCCGGGCGGCGATCGATCCCGAGTCGATCCCGGACCCGTGGGCCGACGTAATCGGCGACGACGCCGACGACGGTGTCTCGCTCCGCGAAGGCGAGACCCGCGAGGACAGCGGCCACACCAGCGTCGTGAACCAGACGCTGGCCGACGCCGACGACGAGTATCTCGAGCAGATCGCCGAGGATCCCGAGCAGTACCGCTGCGACGGCGGCAACGAGACGGCCCAGCAGACCCTCGGCGGCGACACGCTCGAGTCTGACGACGACTCGGAGACCAGCGAGGACTACACGTTCACGCGCTCGCAGTGCCGCGCGATCACCAACGCCGGCGAGCGGTGTTCGAACCCAGTCCGTCGGACCGACGGCGAGTCCGAGTTCTGTCCGCGCCACCACGACACCGACTGCGAGACGATCGACGATCGGCTTGCGACCGACGGCGGGACGGAACTCCCCACGCTCGAGACCGACGATCAACCCGTCGACCACGCCGGGACGCCGGTGCCACCGGAGTACGACGGCGTCGACCTCCGAAACGACGGCTGCCCGGTCTGTGGCTGTCTGACGTTTCGCGAGGAACGTGCCGGCTACTACGGCTGCGACGACTGTCTCAACGTGTGGGCCGGCGACCCGGAGAACGCGAGTATCGCCTGCTACGTCGGCGAACCAGACGAAGTAGACGACGAGCAGGAGGTCGCGACCGATGGCGGACAGGAACACACGCACTACTGCGAGGACTGCGAGATGAAACTCGCGCTGCTGTACGACGACCGTGACGACGAGACGACGCCGATCGTCTGTGGGCACTGCGGCGGGACGAACACGCGACCGCTCGAGGACGGCCAGCCGGTCGCGACCGACGGCGGCCTACTCGAGGACCAACAGTGTCAGGACTGTGAGGACGCCCCCGCGACCGAGGTCGTGCAGGTGACCATCGGCGGTGTCCCGGCCGGCCCGCTGTACGTCTGTGACGACTGCGCGTCCGACGAGGAGGGACCCGACCGATGATCCGGCGCGTCCGCCTCCCGGCCTGTTCCCATGTCGCGGCCCGCCGCCTCGGGGTCGCGGTCGTCGCGATCATCTACGGCGGTGATCTGCGATGAACGTCGACGAGTTCACCGGCGCTGGCGAGTTGCCCGACGCGCTGGCGTTCGTCGCGCCGAACCGGGCCGAGTACTATGTCGCGATTGACCGCGCTGACGGCCCGGCAACTGCTGACGACCTCGAGGACGCCCTCGAGTACTCGCGGCCGACGGTCTACCGGGCCCTGAACGACCTGCAGGAGATCGGCGTCGTGACCGAAACCGTTCGGCTCGATCCCGAACACGGCCCGACGACGGCCTACGAAACGACGCTCCCGGCCGCCGAGGCGACGGCAAGCCCGGTTTGGGACCGAGCCCGCACCGATGGAGGTACCGACCGATGAGTACCCGCGACAGTGGCCGCCGCTCCCGAAAGGGACCCCGAAATCCAGGTGAGACCAATATGTCGACCCACACCCGATCACGCACGCACAGTACCGACGACCGCCCACTCCCGACCGCCCACCTGCTCGAACCGGCGACCGACGCCGGCGACGCGACGCTGGCGGCGTTTGCTCCCGGGGCGATCCCCGACGACGTCGACGCCAGCGATACCGACACCGAGACGACCACCGACTCGTCGACGGCCGCGACCGCGACGCTCGAGGACTTCACGGTCCGGTCGTTCCCGCGGCCAGCAGCCGAGAGCGACTCCCGCCCGGACGAACTCTCCGCAGACGACGCGGAAGCCGGCCAGACGACGCTGACTGGCAGCACCGACTGGTCGACTGCCGAACTCGCGGCGTTCTACGAAGACCAGGGCAAGTTCCCGATCGAGATCGCGACCGACCTCGCGGGTGATCTCTCCCGGTCGGAGGTGGCCGACCGCCTCCGACGCGCCGGCGTACTCGAGCCCGCGGACGACTACCGCGCGCTGCACGAACTCTACTGCGAGCGCGACTGGTCGACGAGTGAGATCGCCGAACGGGCCTGCGACGGCGCGGTCACCTCGGAGACGATCGCCTACCGGCTCCACCAGTTCGGATTCCACGAGGAACGGTCGCAGGAGCGCCTCGCAGCGATGGACCCCGACGAACTGGACCTCGAGACCGATGACAAGGCACTGATCGACGAGACGGCCGGTCGCGAGAAACGGCAGGTGAGAGCATGAGCGACCTTCCCGAAGCGACGCCGGAAGACGTTGCCGTCGCGATCGCACAGCTCGAAGACCGAGAGACCGACGACGACCCTTTGGATCAATGAGCGAAACCGAGACAGATACCGACGACGACCAACAGGACCTCGAGTACGCCCAGCGCCGTGTCGCGGAGATGAACGAACGTGCCGCGAAAGCCGTCTCCCAACTTGCTGGGGTCGAGTCGAATGCGACCCCGATTGGGTCGCTTCGGATGGCCCATTCCGACCTGTGTAAGACGCTCGCGAACACGAACCGGGCGATCGCGAATGTGGAACAGGCGATCATCGCTCGTCGCGACGGCCACGGGCGGACGATGCCTCGCGAGATCACCAGAGACCACGCCGACCGCTTCGATGAACTCTACGACGGGCCGGTGTACTCTCTGGCGATGCAACTCCTCGAGAAGAATCGCACTGAGTACCTGTACGCGACGCCGGATACCTATGGTGCTGAGCAGGTCGAACGCCACGGGCTGACGGAAAACCAGCGGTCGTGGTTGACCGATCTCTCGGAGGCGTGGCAAGCCTACGACGAGGTCTACGACCCGCGAACAATCGACGACGACCGACTCTCGCGAGACCTGCAAACGGTCGTCACCGAGGCCCGAAACGAGAACTGGGGCAACGTAAAGGCGACTCTCGAGGCGGCGATCGACGCTGCCGCCGACCTCGAGGAGGCCGATTCGGAATGACGGGTCACCGACTCGGTACCGACCGGAAGGAAGCGGTCGTCGTGGCCGGCTGTCCGAACGGCTGCCAGCGGTTCAACATCGAGAGCGAAGGCCGCGAGGATGCCGTCGATACGCTCGTCGAGACGGCGAAAGAGGCCTTCGGCGAGTGTTCGGACTGTGGCGAGTCGATCGGGTTCCTGCGGAAGGACGAACCGGCCGAGGTGTTAGAATGACCGACACCGAACCACCGGAACACGTCGACATCCGGGGCGACCCGCCGGTGATCGCCGACCTCGAGAACCTTCGCGGGATCGCGAACTTCCGGCTTGGAAACGCAGTCTACGTCCACGCGATCGAGCAGGTTGATACCGACATCTACGCGGCTTACCTCGGCGTTTCGATTCCGACGGATACCTCCGCAGCGGCTGGCCGTGCTGAGATCACTTTCCGAAACTACGCGCCGGTCGGGGCCATGTACGCCCGTCGGGTGACGATCGAGGGCGAGACGTACTACGAGGTCGACCTGCCCGATCGCGACGACCTCTCCGCGGCTATCCGCGCTCGAGAGGACTACGAGGACGAACACCGGGCGGCGGTGATCCCTGCGGTCCTGAACGAACTCGGGGAGTGGGCAGAGGACCACGCCGATCGCGACGACGATCTCCACCGCGGCATGGCGCTGGGCCTCGAGGCGGCCCGGCGCGAAGTTCGCACACGCCTGGAGGCGGCCTATCGGGGCGACCGCAGGTGGTCGCGCGAGCAGTTAGCCGAGGTGGTTGATCTTGAGTAGTTCTGTCCCCGACTCTTCCGAGTTGGTGTCCCGAGCCGCGCCTCGCTTCAAATCGGCCCACGTCGAGAACGACGACTACCCCGACGAGTTCGCAATCTTCGACGCTAGCAGCGTAGCGGCGATGACCCAAACGTGGCTCGCCGCGAGCGGCGACGGATTCGTGGACTTAGACGAGGCGCGATAACCGATGAGTACCGATTCCCAGACCACGACTGCGAGCAGATCACCGTTGGGGAGGGCGGCTATATGTTTCTAACAGTCGAAACGCGACCGACCTCGCGGTCGTGACTGGGCAATTCGACAGTGGCAGTGAGTACTGCAAGCGCTGTTTGTTTCTCTTCCCATCTGACGGTAGTTTGTTTTCCCAGACAATATATTATGACACCTAGTATATTCTAGTCCATTAATTATAGTTATAGAGAACGTTTATCTACAAAACTAACTACTGTCTATTCAGTTCGAGATGTGGACTCGATAGCGTGCCCTCGCGTCAAGTTGTCCGGTTCCTAAATCTATTATGTGGGTGCTGGACACAGTACGGCCTCTCCCTTGGGAAACCAAGGTGTCGGCTAGCTACCGATGATAAGGCGTCCACAGGCTCGAACTGAAAACCATGAACAAACGCTGGCAACTCACCGCGTTAACAGCGCTGGCTTTGGTCGGCTTTGTGGCCGTTGCTTCCGGGTCGGCAGTTGCACAACCACTCGACAATATGGAGTGTGAGAATAGTTATGCACAACACACTCCGCATCCAAGCGAAACCTGCGTTGATAATTCGGGGATCGATATTGGTGATGACTCCAACGATGGGCCAACTATAGAAGCGGACTACTCCAAATGCCGTGGCTCCGGAGAGCGAATGGTTGAATGGCATAATTCCGGTAAAATCCCTGGACAGCTAACCCATCAGGCTGCAACTCTTCAGTATGGTTCTTGTATAAGAGACGTCCAACGCGAAGCGGGGATTGGTCGGTAACTCCCTCGATCTACATTTATCAGAAGTCGCATTCTGAAACCCCGTCTGTCGCCTTCGCGGTTCAAGTATCTTATCTGTGTTTTCTGTCGTATGGCGCAAGCCAATCCGACGCCAGGACAGACCGCACAGGACATGACCGACTTCCGCTGGAACGCACTCTACGTGATCGCTGCGCGAGAACCGGTCATGGGGCTGAACATCAAGACCGAACTCGAGGACTACTACGAGACCGAGATCAACCACGGCCGGCTGTACCCGAACCTCGATAAGCTGGTCGACTGGGGTCTCGTCGAGAAACGTGAACGCGACAAGCGGACGAACGAGTACCTGCTGACCTCGCGCGGCGAGGCGCTGCTGGCCCGCAAACAGGGCTGGGAGAGCGAGCGGTTCGACACGGGGGGATCGGCATGAGCGTCTACCCGGTAGACGCCGACTACAACGCTGAGGGCCCGGTGCTGACCAACTCCGACGACGACTTTCCCGCCCGCATCCAGGTCGCGACGGAGTACTCGTTCGCCGAACTCCGACTGTCTCGCGAGGAGTTCCGCCGTGTTCTGCAGCTCGTCACAGAGACTGCGAGGGTCGGCAAACCGGAGGCACGCAAACTCGAGGGCGGACGGATCGCACTCGAGGCCGCGCCGCCGGAAGCCGACGACCCGTGGAGCATCGAAATCCAGACCGGCGGGCTCGAGTACAAGGTCCCGCTCTCGGTGGACGAACTCGAGGGGCTGTCCGATCTCCCCCGAACCGTCCACCCGGACTATGAGGCGGACGAAAACGAGGATGTGGAGGTGCGTGCGTAGATGTCGCTCGAAACCATCGGCCCGCACGCCGAATCGGGATTCAGCCCGGGCGACGTGCTCGCGGAAGCCCAACAGGGCGACCGTATCGACCTCGAGATACAGGTCTACGAGGGCCCGTTCATCGACGCCACTGGTCGCGTCAAGTCGGTCGAAGACGACGACGGCGGCATTGCCGAGGACCCAAAACAGGCCCGAACCGTGGCGGTCGACGTTCGCGACGTTGACGTGGTGGGCTGCGGAGTCCCTGATCGCCTTGAACTCGAGCTATCGCATGACCCGAACTCGGCGTATGCGGTGGTTCATGATCTGGAAGTACTCGACATCGATGGTGAGCGGACCCACTACGCGATCGACGACCTCGCGAACTGCGTTCTCGAGCGGTCTCCCGAGTGGCTCCCTGACGAGTACGACCCCGATGCCGACCTTCGCGAGCGGCTGCCGATCATGGCCGAGATCGACGGCGGGATCGAACTGTGGGTCGGCGACGGTCGCACGGCCGAAATCGTGAACCAACCCCAGGAACTGACCGAAGACGGACGCGGCGTGTACGTTCTGAAAGCGGGCACGTCGTTCGCGAACTGGGACTACGAGATCGTGGTTCCAAAGCCGGAGAACGGCGACCCGTTCCTCCGGTCGGTCGACCCTGACCAAGAGTACGAGGACTATCTCGACTCGCGGACAGTCGAACTCAAAGACATCGACGTGCGGATCTACGGCGTCGATCACGACCGCCTCGAGGGTGCATCGGAGGTGCCGGCGTAGATGTCCGACACCGTAATTCGGGTCTATACGCCCGAAAACTTCGCTGAGCAGATCGACAAGATGGCCGAGGCCAAGCCCGATCGGGCGATCGTTCTCGGCGACCTCGTCGGGCGGCACGCGGGCACTCGCTACGAGGACGACGAACACCTCAAGCAACTCGGGGAGTTCGTCTATCCAGCGGAACTGTTCGCCGACGAGACCGGCACGACCGGCCTCGAGGCCGCCGACCACCGCCTTGCAGCGACGGGCGTCTTCCCGTCGGAGTATGTCGACGAGACCGAACCTGCTGTTCTCTCCTACGACGAGTACCAGGACTACGCCGACGACGTCGCTGGCGAGTTCCGAGATCCGATCTTCCTCGTCGGGGCGTGGCATCCCGGCCACAGCTACCAGATCACCGGGAACCCGGAGAACTCGAAGCCACGGAAATGCGGCAGTATGGCCTACCCCGAGAGCGTTTTCGAGACGACGCAGGGCTGTGCCCCACTGAACGAACTCCACCTCGGGTTCCCCGGCACGGTCGTCCTCGAGGCCGACGCGCTCGACGAGGAGACGGTCGCCTACGCTCGCGGCGAGTGTCACGAGCTGCCGGTCGAGGAACGCGAGGACAACCGGATGGAAGCCAAGGCGATCAACCAGACGCTTCGTAGTCTCTCGGACGGCGACCGAGTCCGGGTCAATGATCGGGACCGGCCGCTGACGGTCGTCCCGCGAGCGGAGACGACCCAAATCGGTGTTGGGGGATACGACTGCGTATTCCTGTCGGGCAACGGCACCGACTACCGGATCAAGATCGAGAACGGCGACTCGCAGTACCCCGAACTCGAGTGGCGGTCGGACCGGGAGTACATCGGCGAGATCGAAGTGGTCGAACGCGCCGAGACGACGCAGGCGGAGGTGACCGCATAGATGTCCGACCCCGAAACGCAGACCGTTCACGGCTGCCTGAAAACGACCGGTGACCAGCCGGACTACGCGGTTCTGTACGGCGACGAACTCGCTCGAGCCGGTGACGGCGACGGTGGCGAGGACGCTGCCTTCTCCGAGTACGAGATCCGCAACGACGAGAACACACGGATTCTCGTCTCCTACTCCGAAAGCGGTCTCAGATCGGTTTCCGCCTACCCGGCTGACGAGCCCGACGAAGAGACGACCTACGAACCCGCCGACGATCAACCCGAAAGCGGGACGCGGTGGGTTCCGGAGGACGGCGACCGCCCAGAAATACGAATCCTCCCCGAAACGGAGGTGCCAGCGTAGATGCCGTCGCTCAAGCCACAACTCCAAGAGCGGCTCACCGTCGAACGCGACGGCGAAGAACTCGAGGTGTTCAACTGGGTCAACATCACCCAGCACTCGACCGTCCGCGGCCACAATCCGCTCGTTCAGACCGACGCCGTCGAAATTGGGGCTGGCGACGCATCGTTCTCACCCGACGCGGTGACGGCGTGGGTAGCCGACGAACTCCGCGACGAGTTCCAAGTCGATCCCGAGGACCACGGCATCGAGGTCGTTGACGTGGAATCTGACGAGGTGAATGTGTTATGATACTCGCAACCAGCGGCGACTACGACCTACCGAACATCGACTGGCTGTGCAAAGAGTGCGGTATTGTCTACTGTTCAGCGGGTTACCCGCCGGAAACCCGCTGTCCCAAGGGCCACGGCCACGGCTGGCGACCAGACCCTCAGCAGGTGATCGACTACATCGATCTCCTCGAGGAACTCGAGGCCGGCGACGGTATCGTGATCGTCGGGAAGGGCCCGGCGGCGCTCATGGGCCCGATCGAATCGGTCGGCGACGGCCAGTTCGTCACCGAGTCGATTGAGAGTCCTTCGCGGACCCTCCGGTGGGACCGCGGCGACAGCGACGCTGAGGGCCGGGATCGCCGGCCAACCCTTGAGTGGAAGAAAACGGAGAAACCCGACGCGTTCTACGACGACGTCTATCACGTCGAGACAGTTGATATCCAGACCGCCGACGAAACGGAGGTGCCAGCGTAGTCATGTCGACCGACAAGATTTCGGACGAAGGCGACACCAGCGTCGGCAAGTACCCGAAAACGGTGGGCATCGAACTCGCGGCCAAAGAGGGGTCGCAGCGGTACTACTTCCGGAACCCGACCGGCGGGATTTCATCGATCCCGGCGCTGAACGCCGACCAAGCCCGGAAACTCATCGCCGACGACTATCGGGGCTTCGCGCCCGAAGACTTCGAGCAGGTCGATGGCTTCGACGCCGAGCCGTGGGACTACCCGGACCCAGTCGATTCCGATCGCGAGGTCAACGAACACGACCTCTGGATGCTCCGGGCGGCCATGTCCAGGGGCTACCGCTGTGGGACCTCCAGTCGGCACCCGCGGAAGAACCCGACCGAGTACACGATTGAACGGCTCCTCGAGGAGTGGCCGGATCCGACCGCGGTCCCGCTGCACGATCGCGAGGCGCTCCAGCAGGCTGGCGGGATCGGGCCCCACCGTGCGGCCCAGGTCGTTGGCGCGGCGGTCGCGAACGGACTAATCGAACGGCCGGTGCGAGGTGACGAGTAGATGTCAGAGACTGACCGCAACAGTCGCTACGCTGCTACGAGTGAGGATTTCGACTTCGAGGCTGGCGACCGCGTCCTCGTTCGTGTTCGCGAACACGGTGACAGCGGGAACATCGAGGGGAAGTTCGAGGCGACCGTCGAAGGCTTCGAAACGGGCGTCTCGGCCGTTTCCTCCGATCGCGCTGTATTCGACCCACCGTGGGACAGCATCAGCGGCGTCAAATTCCGCTACTACGAGGCCGAGTTCGAGGTATTGGACGATGCTGAGTGACCAAGCGAAGGACTACCCACTGCGGACGAAAGCTCGGCTGCTGGTCGGGAAGTTCCTCGTGGCACAGGGCTACCGAGTCTTCCCCGAGGAACTGACCGAGAGCGTGCAGGCCGAGGAACTCGCCCAGATGGCCGACCGAATCGATGGCGTCGAATGCACGCTGCAGCCAGAGGTCGATCACGATGACTGAAACCGTTCCCGAATGATTCCGTCCGGTGGACTTCGACCACACCGACCGACAGGAGGATCGCGACCTGACCGACGCGACGCAGTACCCGATCGCCGTCGTCGCGGACGGCGATGAGTACGTCGCCACGCAGGACTGTACGACCCTCGAGGCACGCGGGTTCTCCCCAGCGGAGGCGATCGCCAACTTCGCGATGGCCGTCGATGCGACCGAGGGGAAGCAGGTGATCGCCGATGAGTGAGGCTGAACAGCCTCCGGGCGATACGTACCGGTTCTACCGGACGAGAGTCGCCCTTGGAAAGGCGATCGGGCTGGCGATCTGCAAACCGAAGCTGATTCTGGGCCGCAGACGCCATGACGGTACCTGCGACCGGTGCGGCGAGCCGTTCGGGAAGTATGCGGGTGAGAAATTAGACTTCCCGCTCGATGACCTCAGTCCAGACGCCAGTTCGACCCGCGCAAAACTGCGGGCGATGTGGAACGCCGAGTACACCCGTGTTTGCTTGGAGTGTTCGGTAGACGTGGATTCTGACCACCCGGAGGCCGATCACGATGACTGACCTCGAGAAGTACTACAGCGAACGCGAGGTGGGAAACGGTGCCGAGTGACGCCATGGACGAGGCCCAGAAGCGCCTCGAGCGGTTCGTGACGACGCTCCGGGACTACGACGGCCCACACCTGCGACGGTCGCAGATTCATCTCCGTTCGCTCTCGAGATGCCACTCCTTGGACTTGACCGAAGATGTAGAATATAGTCCCCGAAAGGTACTTTTAAAAACAGTTTACTAGAGGCGAATATGATAGATTTCGTTTCGACTATTGCAACATTCCTTATTCTTGTCTTTTCTGGATTGACGTTTTGGTATCAGTTCCTTCGCAATCCTCGATCTGACGTTGGTATAGAGGTCACAAATCGTGACGAACCCTATTCAACAAATTCCGCCTCAATATCTTTCAAAGCATCACCGATTTATGTATATAACCGTGGAGATATGGAGGCTATAGTAGAAGATTCGGATATCTCGTTCACACTATGGGATTATGAATCTGGTAAGATATTTGTCCCTCCTGAAAATGCGAATTTTGAGATTTCGTTTAAGGAACGGAATTTGGGGAGTAGGGGGAGATTAGCGCCTGGACGAAATGACCGGGCACAACCAATGATCTCCATTTCAAATCTGAGTGAGTACCCCTCTGAATTCCGAATCGATATCTCTTACGAGTTACACGTCCGTGATAACACTCGAACTTATGATTTAGAGGCATCTGATAGTTTCCGGTTTATTAACGAGCGTGTGACTGGCTGAGTCTGTCCCTGAACTCCGGTGTGGAAACGCCGCGAGCGGCGCGGAGAGTGTGAAACGCCCGCCCGCGATCCAGTGGGGGTGCGTCGCGCCAGTGCGAACGCGACGGATAGTCCAAGGGCCGCGACCGGTATCAGTGTACTCCCAACAGACTGGGGTCCTACCTGCCCACGCCGGTATCATACATACGCCCAATGCGATATCATACATCGACTCTCGCGAGCGCCGACGGGCTGGAAAACAGGACCGCGCAGGGGGTGTGTCAGCGCGGTCGCAGCCGAAGTGATGGGATTCGGATCGCAGGGGGCGGGTGGGTGGGGAACTTGTCGCGCGGAGAGGGCGCGCGACAGTCGTAGCAAGGGCTGGGACCCTAATCAACGGCTGTGCCGACAGACGGGGTCTCGCGCCCGTCGGATCGAAACGGCTTAGCCGATCCCGTGGGACGGTCCGGTCGCCGTCGTGCCGCCGGTCGGTCCGTTGCCGCTCACCTGGTCGGGGCGGCCGTAGCGGGCGACGGCGCTTCGACTGCCGGTAGCAAATGCCGTCTTACTCCGAACAGTACTATCTTAGTTGTGAGTAAGTCGCTGCTACCTGTCGTCGGGACACAACGCCTTTCCCGACCGCTTCCGTACTGCCGATCGCCGGCTTCGGTCGGCTGCTAAATACCAGTCTCAACTGGGGCGGCTCTGCCGCCTGTGACTCCTACGCTCCCTCGAGTAGCGACGCTGGGTGGTTCAACAGACTCCGCTGAACTACCTCTGCCGGCTGACTCAACTACCTAAGGTAACTCAGGCAACTTAGCTGAACCACCTAAGTCACCTAAGGCAACTGAGTCACCCGAGCCAACTGGCCCCGGTGGAAATAAGTAGGGTGGGCGGAATGTTCGGATTGCCTGCCGACACAGCCGATCGGTTTCGCGACCGTCGCTGCGGCGGGCGGAGTCACACAATGGCAGCCGATCACACACCACGAGCCGTTTGTCTCCCCATGCTGAAAGGGGGATTCGGAAAGAGTACGTTTGCAAGCACCCTCGGCGGGATCCTCGGCGACTTCCGCGACCACGACGTGTTAGTCGTCGACCTCGATCCGGCCGGCCACCTCTCGACGGGACTTGGCTACTACACCCGTGAGAACGAATCGGCGACCGATCTTTCGGACGTCTTGCTCGGGGATGCAACGCTCGACGCGATCGTGAAGAATCCCGGCCACGGGTTCAATTTCGTCCCGTCGCTGAACCTCGACGATGTCACCGACGAACTGTCGAAAGACTCGGTGCTGGCCTCGGACTTAAAGGTCAAACAGGAACTCGTCGACAAGCATCTCGGCGAGCAGTACGACTACATGCTGTTCGACGTGCCGGGGACTCGGAACAAGCTCACGAATAACGCAGTGGTCGCAGCGCCCAACGCGATCCTCCCGCTCATGCCGGCTCCCGAAGCCCTGAACGGCCTTCGAGAGACGGCGACGCGGCTGGTTGCACCGATCCGGGCCCAACTTCCGGGCGAGTTCGAGATCCTCGCGACGGTCCCGAACGACCTCTCGGCGCGAATCGACCACCAGACCAAGGACCGGAAGCTGCTTGAGGCGATGAACACGCAGGAGAGTTTCGCGAGTTACCTGCTGGCCGGTCGCGACGGCGTCGACGCCCAGCAGGGAACACTCTCGGACGACTATGACCTCGAGACGGTGCTGGATAACCACATCCCGCCGTTTGCTCGGATCCGGCCGGACGAATGGAACGCGATCGATGCGGGTGAGATCGACCCGCCGAAGCCGCCGATTCGACACACTGGCGCGATCGGGGACGCCTACGAGAATCGCCAGCCGTTGACGGCCTACGATCCGGAGAACCCACAGCTCGAGTACTTCGGCCAGATCGCGGATATCATCGAACACGGAGGAATCGTCCAATGACGGACTTCGACCTTGGTGAGCCGGCACCCGACGCTGACGAGGAGCCGGACGATGAACAGGACTCGAGCGACGAGCAACCGACCGACACCGCGATTGAGGAGGCGATGTCTGACTCGTCGACGGACGACTCCGACAGCTCCCCGTCGACACGTGACCAATCAACCAGTACGGTCTCGAGTGACGGGGATGACAGCGCGCCGGATCCGACCGAGACGGGGCCAGCGTTCCCCTACGACGAGGTGAAACAGAGTCCGCTGTACGCTCGCGAGGAGACGTGGACCGAGTTCGAGGACAAACTCGACATGGAACTCACGCCGAACCTCCGAGAGGAAGGGATTCGGGACGACGAACTCCGAGAAATTCACGATATCGTCCTCGAGGTCGCGATTGAGCGCCTCGATGAGTTCCCCGAGCGGCTGAAAGAGAAGCGACGAGAGATGGGATGATCCGCGGTACGTGATCAAACTCGGCCCCTTACCTCGCCGTTGATCTTTTAGTCGTAGATGTTGACATTCACCTATGGATCAGTTTGAAATGTACCGGCAGGTGGTAGCTACGTTCCGGACGTTGTTGTTGGGAGGGCTCCATGCTACGATGCTGTTCAGCCTCCTCCTGATCGCGGTCAACACGCTGTGTGACCTCTGTGGGTTCGGCCCCTTTGATCTTAGCAAAATCAGAGCCAGCGGCGATATGATAATGGATCGAATAACGGTTCCGCTCCGTACGAATGCGGGTCCTGTTGAGGTCCTCTCGGAGCGGAATAAGATCACCAATGCAGTTGTCATTGGTGCGATCACGGTTATCGTCACAACGTCGTTCCAACTCGTCACCATCTCGCTCGCTACGGGAGTCTCGGTCGCGTCTGCGAGCCTAATCGGTGTTACATATAGCCCGACTCGAGCATCGACCTACATCGTCGCGTTTTCGATGCTCCTTGCGGTGGCGATTTTCACTCACGCCAACACCCGGATACAGGAAGGACTCCGGTACGCATAGCGGCTACTGGCCATACTCGCCGGCCAGATTCTGCGGCCGTTCATCCTACTGCTCCCTGTCGGTATACCACCACCATAGTATCCGAATCACGGCTTGTGCAACGACGCTACCAAAGCCGATACTGAATCCGTATATCAGTCCGTTCATGCAGTCCGACCCGGGGCGAGTCCGACCTTAAGCGTGGCGTGGATCCGTATATAGACGATTGAAGACCTCGCGAGACGGTCTATAGCCCCCAGAGAACCGGCCGATTCGCTTAGTCGTCCTTAGTCCGTTGGGTGGTCCCGCTGACCAATCGAACTGCGTTGGGATCCGAAACGTAGTGGTTCAGTCGTCACGAACTCGCTCCCACACGTCCCGAATCCGGTCGTCGTGGTCGCCGTTGTAGAGGCCGGTGTCCCAGAAACAGTCGGCGAGGTCGTCCTCGTGATACCGCCACTCGCGGGTATGCGCCATGTCCGTCAGGACGTACTCCCAGTGGCCGTCCGAGTCGTCGGTAAGACACTGCGTGACTTCGACCAGCTTCGGGACGGGCTCAGCGTCGTGTCGTCGCCAGAGGATTTTGTCCTCGAAGGCCCGACCCTTGATCGACAGCGGGTCGATCTGGTCCTCGAGCCGGTGGACGAACGACCCGTTTCGTTCTCGGATGGATCGCTCGGCGGCGTCGAGCGTCTGTTGCATCCGGTCGGTCCACTCACCGTCGTAGCACATCCGACACCGTCCGTCGAAGAGCAGAAACGTCTCCTGACCACAGTCCTCGCAGTCGTCGTACGATTCGTTGCCGAAGCTCAGCCCGAAGACACTCGCCTTCCGCTCGATCCGAGTCAGATTCAACGCACGGATCAGCTCGTTCTGGTCGGGATCGGGACCGAGATCGAGGACGCGGTCGGCCGGGATCGAAAGGTCGTCTACCGGCCGGCCGAAGTGTCGCCAGCCGTATTCCCGGAACCACTCACCACCGACGAACAGCACCGCGTCCTCGTCGACGCGGTAGCCACACGACCAACACCGAAGATCGTAGTCGTACGTGTCGCTCGAGGCGACCGAGCCGCTGCCCTCGACGTAGTACACGCGGTCTGACCCACAGCCGCGGTCGGCGTGGAACTTCGCCCAGCCGTTGGCGACCGTCCGGCGTGGCGACTCGTAGACGGTACTCGAGCGCCAGTCTTCGGTGCGATCGTCGTAGCGGTTCAACTCGCGGAACGGATCGATCTGCGTTTGGTCAGGATCGGTCACTGTCTCTCACCTCGAATCTCGGCGGCCCACTCGGCGGCCCGATCGACTGCGGGGACGACCGCGTCGACGTCGTGGATATCGGGGCGGAAGGTGATCGCCGCCTTGTCGAAGGGGCGCGTCGGGCCGCCGGAGAAGTACTCCTCGAACGACCACTCGCCGGCCGGGACGCCGTCGGTCGGGACGAGCAACCCGCTTGCGTAGCCGCCATTATGCTCGAGGGCCACGTCGATGGTCGCTCGGCCTCTGTGGTGAGAGACGTAGGCCCCGGTTCGGAACAGCCCGTGGAGCAGCCACGGCGCGGGTACGTTGTAGACGAGTTTCCGCGTCATCCCGCCCCGATCGTGGGTAGTCGTCTCGTCGCGAAGTTGCAGGTCACCCATCGGGATCACGCTCCGCGGCCAGCATCTCGTTCGTCCAGGGCTCGTCCTCGGGCAGGTCGTGGTCCTCGATGCCGTGTTCGGCCAGCGCCTCGAGGACCTCGCCCCAGTCGTCTGCACTGCTGATAACGGGCTCGTCACACAGCCGGCAGTAGGCCGTCTCGGTCTCGGCGACCGTCTCGAGGGTGCCCGTCAGTTCGCTTTCGGCCGGCGTCGGGACCGACTCGTCGTCACCCATCGGGATCACCGTCCTCGAGTTCCGCGGCGGCGAGCTGTCGCAGCCCTTCGCGGATCGCTTCGGACTGGTTTTCGAACGGCCCGTCGACGAGCGCCTCGAGCGTCGTCTGGTCGTCGCCGTACAGCCGGACGGTCACGCGCTCGGGGCCGTCCGCTGCGGAGTCGTTGCGGGCGCTGGGTTGCGTCGACACTACGACTCACCTCCGCTGCCGTCCGTGACGAGCCCAAGCGTCGCTTGTGCCCCTTCGCCGTCGGACCCATCCTCGGACGCTTGAACGCACTCGGCCGCGTCGATCCGATCCCACACCTCACTTTCGACGTAGGCGCGGTCACGGGTGTACCGGCCCCGGGGCCGATGCTCGGCGTCGATATGTGAGACGACCGTCCCGCCTTCGGCGATCGCGAGCAATCCGACACCCTCCTCGCGGAACCGGTCGGCGTGCTCGAGAGCCGGGCCGATCGCCCCCGCATCCAGGGCGACCCACGCGTAGTCGGCGTAGCCCCACCGATCGTACTGGTAGGTCGGCAAGGCGAACGGCTTTGCCTTCGCCTCGCAGCGCCGCGCTCGAGCGGCTTGCTCGAGGGCGGTTTCCCAATCGCGGCGCTTCAACTCGACGGCATGGAGGTTGGCGATCGACGGCGGCATTACTGCGGTCAGACAGTCGGTCGCCGAGAGCGCGAGATAGCCGTTGTTCAACAGCCACGTGATGTGTTTCCGGTTCTTCCGCGCGTCGCTATAGAGACCGTTCTCGACCGCCTCGGGCTTTGGCTTCGGGCCGTGTTCGTAGATGTACCACCACGTCTTGAACCGCTGGAGCGGATCGTGTAACGGCTCCTCGCTGCCGAAGGCACGCGTTCGTCGCTCGAGTGCATCGGGGTCGATATCGGCATACACCAGATCCGTGTGGTAGGCGTTTCGCTGGTGGCGAACCTCGTGAACGACGGCGTCGGTCTCGAGATACGCACCGATTGACTCAACACACGCCTCGCGCATTTCGGTACTCTCGACCTCGAAACAGGTTCCACTCCGGTGGCCGGCCGGCGACGCGGGGCCGATCGGCTCGAGGATCGGTTCGGCCCAGCCAAGCTGCTGCCCCGAATCGACGATCCGGTGGGTTTCGTTCCGAATCTCGACGTTGTGGTCTCGCGGTAGGCCGTCGACCCACTGCTCGAGGGCGTCGGTCGGTGCATCGCGACTTGCGAAGAGGCTCGTCGCCACAGCGCGGCTTCTTCGGTTGTTGTTCGGGGACATCTTAGTCGTCACCCCCGAGGATCCGATCGACCGATGAGTGCCGATCCGCACACCAGCGGGTCAGACAGCGCCCACCGATCTTCTCGAGGCCACAGGTCGAGCACGTCTCACCGGGCATCGGGCTCACCTCCGGTCGCGTCGATCGCCACGTCGACGGCGACGGTTGCGGCCCACTCCTCGCCACTCTCGGGACAGCGGTGTTCGTGGGCCCGGGCGAGTCGAGCGGCGATCTCCTGGTTGTCCTCGGCCGAGAGGTCGTCGCCGGCCGTGAGCGCCCGTTCGTGAGTCCACGGACACGCCTCGCAGTCGGCCCGCACGACGGCGTCGGTCGCGCCGAGTGGGGTGGTCATGGCGAGTCACCGTCGGGGATCGGCCGCCCGTAGTCGATCGGCGGAATGGCCTCGTGTTCGACCTTGTAGTGCAACACGCCGTCCTCGACCATCGCCCACCGGATCGACGCCTCGGCGGGTGTGACGCCAAACTCCGCGAGACCGCTGGCGGCGTCGTCCAGCGCCCGCTCGTGGAGTTCCTCGCGCGGGTAGCAGTCTTCGACCATGACGGTCCCGCGAATGCAGTCCTCGCGGTCGTGGTCGTCGTCGCCACCCTCGAGATCGGCGGCCAGCGACCGCGCCCGTTCGATCGGGCCGGGTAGCTCCATGGTCTCGCCGCGTTGCCAGCGGTCCTTGATTTCGTCGAGCGTGTCCTGTAGCTCTTGGAGTGTCTCGTCGTTGGTCATAGCTGCCCCTCCTGTGCGACGGCCGTGACGAGTCGTTTTAATGCGTCCTCGCGACTGATACCGACCGCTTCGGTCCCGTCGAAGGCCGCAACCCACCCGTCGTGGGTCGTGCCGCCCGCGTCAATCTCGCCGCGGCGAACGTCGACGCCGGCCGGGTCGGGGTAGTCGGTCATGGCGAATCACCGTCGTCGTAGTAGCCCTCGGCGGCCGCTTCTTTCGTGTCGAGCAACCCCTTCAGTACTTGGTCGTCGCTCGGGGCCGGCAGGTGGTCGTCGGTCCACTCCTCGCGGACCGATTCGAACCGCTCCCGCTGGCGGTCGGAAATCTCGATGGGGTCGTACTCGCTGGCCGATTCGACCGGTTCGCCCGGTTCCCCGACCCCACGGTACACCCAGTCGTCGTAGCCCTCGAGTGGCGTGTCTTGGACCGATCGGAGTTGGACGATACGCGCATCTTCGAGCCACTCGCGGACCGTCTGCCCATCTACGTCAAGATCGGTCGTCGTCATGACCGTCTCGCCATCGTCGGTCGAATCGAACGGCCCGACACTCACACCGCGCCATGTGCCGTCCTCGTAGGTCACGAACGGCCGCGCACCGACTCGAGCGGGGAAGTCGAGTGCCAGCATCCCGTCCGCGTCGATCACAACCTCTCGAAGCGGGCTGTAGTCGGGCCACTCGCGTTCGGTCTCGGATTCACTCATGCTCGCCCCCGCAGTACATCTAGCTGCCCCTCCCCGACGGCCCGCGAAACCACACCCTCGCGGCCGACGGTCTCGGCCATCTCGGTCCGCGAGACGATCTGGGGATCGAACCCGTGGTAGGCGTGGTATTTGCGAACGACGCCGTGTTCGCGGGCGTAGTACCACACCCACCCCGTCTCGGGATGTTCACACCGCAGGACCTCGCCGGCCCCGCAGGCGGCCAGCGGGTCGCGCTGGCGCGTCGATACGTCCTCGGTCGGCGGCTGTTGTGCGTGACTCATAGGCTGTCGATTCCGGCGGGCTCGTGGGGACGAGTCGCCCGAATCCTATACTATTGGATATGTGAATTATACGGATAAGTGCTATCCCGACAGACGGGCGGCTCGGCTAGGTGAGGGCTTCGAAACCGGGCGAATCGGACCCACAGACAGTACACGACATGCTTATGTAACAGACACTCCACTGCGTGGATATGTATCGGCGGAAACTATTGGCGACTGGTGGGACGGCGCTGGCACTCGGGCTGGCGGGCTGTGCCTCCGAAACCGACGACGGCAACGGCGACGACCGCGAAGAAGGATCGACCAACGACACCGACGACGGCGGGGACGGCGGCGACACCGGCACCTCCGACGGCGGCGATACCGACTCGAGTGGCGGCGATCCCGTTGAACTACTCGACCACGAGTGGTATCAAAACAGTCAGTACGATGCCGGCGTGTCCGGCAGCCTCGAAAACGTCTCCGGGGAGGAACTGTCGTATGTCGAAGTGAGCGTGTATTTCCTCGACGAGGATGGAGCCCAAGTCGGCGAAGGGATCGATAACACGTCCGATCTTTCGGCTGGCCGTGTGTGGAAATTCGACGCGACGTATCTCGACGGCGAACCCCAGACCGTCACTGACTACGAGATCGAAACCGACGTATCGAACTACTAACCGGCGGCTCGAGGTCCGTGGACTGATTCGGGGGCCGCCTGTCCCCGACACGCTTTTCCTAGCGCGGCGTGACAATCCAGCTATGCGATACGACCGCGACGATCCCGGCTACGAGACGCTTGCGACGCTCGACATCGAAACGACCCACTACAAGGCCAGCAAGGGCGAAACGGTCTCGGTCGGGATCGGTGTCTACGACCGCGCCGATGCGACACTCCAGTACGAACCGTTCCATCGGGCCGGCCCGGACGACGAGGCCGCGACGATCACCGACGCGCTGGCGTTCGTCGAGAACTGCGGGGCCGACGCGTTGGTCTCCTATCACGGCCAGGACTTCGACCTCGAGTTTCTGGCCGATCGCCTGTCGCTACTGGACGCCGACCCCGTCGTCGCCGACGCCGCCCTCGAGCCTCATATCGACATCTTCGCCGACCGGAAAGCCGTCTGTGACCGCACGGGCGACAAGTGGCCCAAGCTCGAGGAGTGCCTCGCGAGTTACGACTTCCCCGAACCCGTCACCGAGTGGGACGGCCAGCCGGTGACCAACACGCGCTTTGGGGAGGAACTCGGCCCGGCGTATCTCGCGGCCCTGTCCGACGGCGACGACGAGCGCGCTGGGGCGTTGCGGGACGTGATCGACCACTACCTCGTGACTGACCTCGAAGCGAATCTGGCGATCTATCACGCCGACTGCGGGCTCGGCTTCGAGTCGGAGTGGCTCGGCACGCGAGAAGCGTTCTGACCGACGGTAGAATCAGTCACCGACCGACACGTAGCCTTCTTGCTCGAGGCGCTCCATCACGTCCGCGACCCACTCGGCGGGCAGCGAGTCGGCGTTGCGTTCGACGCACTCAGCCCACCGCTGTTTGTCGGCCCGGCTTTGCAGTTCGTCCAGATACGTCTCGTCGACGGGCTCGTAGGAGGGTTCGGACAGCGGCGGCTCGAGTTGGGCCGGCGGGAGGACTTCGGCGATCTCGAGGCCGTACTGTGCCATGGCGCGCTCGAGCCACCCCTTCGCGGTGGACTTACTGGTGTCGAGTTTCCGCCCGATCGTGGAGTTGGCATAGCCGCGCTCGCTCCACGCGACGGCTCTTGCTTCGCTCTTGCGGAGGTCGGTTGCGCGAGCGAGGTAGTTCGCGCGTTGCGTGACACGGCGGTCTTCGGAGTCGGCAGCCATATGACAGTGTGCGTGACGGTCGCGGGTAAGGGTTCCCGTACCGAAGTGAAAGTGGAGTACTGTCGGAAGACTAATCACGGAGTCTGTTCTGATTGTTGAGTGCCTAAGCCCGACGGGGGCGTTAGTGTTCTAACGCCCTACTCACGACGCCGTCGAGCGGTTAGCTCGAGCAACAGCCTTGCCGCGAGCAACACAACTGCGATCGCCTGCAGCAGTAGTTCGGTAGACATGGGTGTAGTCGCCTACGAACACCCCGTCAAGTGCCTAAGCCCGACGGGGGCCGCCCGCAGGCAAGAATACTGATGTGTGTACGGCACCCTAAAGACCTCGGTCCGCCCCGACGTTCTATACCGAACAGTCTGAGATGGGTTTGAACGGCCTATTTTACCACTGTTGGTAATACCCTTCACGCACTGAATAACTACAGCCCATACTGTAAACTAATGGTTGACCAAAACCAATACCTTTATTATATATGCAACCTATGGTTTACATGTAGAAGGACAATGACGGACTACCCAACCCAAGCCGCGACGGTCGTTTCGGAACTGAACGAAGGCGACATCATCCGCGTTCCGCAGTACAAGAACGCGCTCGAGGTCGCCTACGTTAACGAGGACAACGATTACATCGGCGTTGAGTTCAGCGACGACGCGAAGAAGACGAGCGCCATGAAGAACCTCATCGTCAACGTCAACAGTGGCCGCGTCTACCTCGCTGCCGGCTCGACCCGGAAGGGCGAAGTCGATGAAATCGAGGTCGTTGCGGCAGTCGAGACCGATGAGGACGACAACGCCGACGAAGACGAGCCCGACGCGGACGACGAGGACGACGAAACTGAGTTTCTGGCGGCGCTCACCGAGGCCGACGGCGTCGAGTGTGCCGGCGACGGTGGCAACGAGGGCGAGCTGCTCGCGTGGATTGAACCGGTCGTTCCCGAAGGAAAGGAAGAAGTTATCAGCCGACTCGAGCGCCTCGCGGCCGAATACGGATTCGAGAACGCTGGCACGGAGTTCGCGAGCGGATCGTATGGCGTCTTCTTCGACCCTATCGAGGACGACGAGGATACGGACAGCGAGGAGGCCGACGCGGCGATCGCCGCCGACGGCGGTGTGGCGGCCGGCCAGCCGGCCGACGGGATCGAGATCGGCCAGCAACTCGACGAACGCACGCACTACGCCCACGTCCGGTATGCGGCCCGCGACGCGCCCGGTGTAATCTGGTATGATCCACGGGACGGTCGCGAGTACCTCACCTTCGATGTCGAGGCCGATCCCGACGACCTTGAGGTAGGCGAGTCGGTCGTTACGTCGGTCAAGATCATGCCCTACCAGCCGGCCGAGTACGGCGAGCCCGCCGCGAAGTACGTCGTCAAACGTCAGCGCGCACAGAAAGAACTGGTCGAACCGACGGGCGAAGGGGAACCGTTCCCGACGGTCAGAACCTACGGCGGCAGCGAAGTGTTCGACTCGCTCGAGGCCGCACGCACACACCTCCGCGAGACGTTCGACGAGTACGCCGCCGCGCCCCGACGCGACGCGGTGCGGACACGACTCGGAGAGGAGTAGGCTAATAGGGTGACAGCATGAAGGCGACGCCAATGAGCGATACTGACGAGACGGATGCCTTTGACGACGTGCGCGACCTCCTTGAGCGTGGTCTCTCGGCGTCTGAGGCGATCGACTACTACGCGACCGAGGTCCGCGGGTATAGCCAAGCCGACTGGGCGGACGTGCGCGACAAATCACGACAGGCGGTGAATAAGAACGTGCGACAGGCTCGGCGAAAACAAGAGCCGGGCGCTGTCGAATAGCCCGACTTGTCCCGTTCGGTCTCGAGACGCTTGTTTTCGGCCGACTCACTGCTCGAGTCGAGTGGCGAGTCTGCGGCCGCAGTTGATATAGCGCCATACGATATACACATAGGGATTTTACCGTCTCGAGTAACTGAGAGTCCCGCGAACGACAGTATTAGGGCCCATTTGAGTTACTTGTCTAAATACCAGTTTGACCAAGTGGTTTTACTAGGGTCGAGGCTGTACCCCACAGTGAGGATCATGTCTGAGAGAAATTCGGGGGATTCGTCCGATCGAGACGATAATTCACGTAACTGTGCGGTATGTGGTGATGAGAGAGTCTATTTGACGCCGACGCTTCCAGTGGACTGGGAGCAGTACTTACGCGAAACGAGGAACTGGACGCCGATCACGTCCGTTTCTGTTCCCCTGTGCAGATCTTGCTATCCGAAATACGACCACCTCAAGAGCGCAGGCTATGCGCCGGAGTCTTCGGATAACGAGGACGTTCAAGAAATACTCGATAGAATCACGCTCGATGATTTAGAGGAACATGAGTGGTGACACTGACGCCCGTCCTCGAGACGCTGACCTCACCTCTCCAACCGTCCAAGAGACAGTCGACCGCTACCTCGAGAAGAAACTCGAGGCCGGCGGCAGCCGCGCCACGATGAAACCCGTCCTCGAAGACTTCGCCGCGTTCTGTGAGGACGAGGGCATCGACACGGTCGCCGATCTCGACTCGGGCGACTGTCGGGAGTACGGGCTCGAGTTGCGCGAGGACTTCATCGACGGGCAGATCGCCGGCTCGACGGCGAATACGTACTTCGCCTATGTCCGGGCGTTCCTCTCGTTTTGCGTTCGCGACGAACTACTGGATACGAACCCGGCGGCCACCGAACGTGCCGAGGAGTTCCTGCCCGAAGACAAACCGACCGGCGAGACCCAGTTCTGGGAACCCGAGCAGCGGGAACGACTCCTTGAGTACGCCGACGAACGGGTCCGCATGGCCCGTGACGAGGTGATCGACGTTCCCCTCGAGCGAGCCTATCGCGACCGGACCATCGTCGTGCTGCTCGCGGAACTCGGCCTCCGTGGGGCCGAACTCTTTCGCGACAGCGACGACAAGGAACGCGACGGCCTTCGGTGGGACGACGTCGACCTCGACCGCGGCCACGTCGTTGTCTTCGGGAAGTCACGAGAGTACGAGACCGTCGGGCTCACTGAAGCCGCACACGCCGCCCTCGAGCGGCTTAAGCGAGTACAGGAGCCACCGACCGACGAGTGGCCGCTGTTCCCGACAGACCACGCGCCGAGCAAGTACGATGCCGTCGAAACGGCGACTGGCGAACGCCCCGAAACGGGCAGCGACATCGATTCGATTCTTCGCGAACGCGAGATCGTCCCGCCGTCGATCACCAAAGAAGGTAGCCGCGAGACGATGAAAGACCTCACCAACGAGGCCGGTATCGAGGTCGACAGCGAGAAGGACGAGCCGTATCTCGAGCCCCACGGCGCGCGACGGGCGCTCGGTGGTGAGTTGTACGAAAAGGGCTATTCCGAGGTCGCACAGAAGGCACTGCGGCACGAATCGATCGAAACCACGCACAAGGCCTACAGCGATATCCAGGCCGAAAAGACGGCCAAATCGATCGACGAGATCCGGGACTAGTTTCACTTTCACACTGGTTGGGAACGTGTTATATGCCTAGCGTGCTAAGATCGATTTATGAACTCATATATGGTCACATATCGGCTGAACGCTCCTGGTCAAGATTATGAAGAACTCCACGAGGCGATTAAGTCATATCCAGCGTACGCAAAGTGTCTCAATGCGACATGGATTGTGCAAACCAATAAGAGTGCGTCAGATGTCAGAGACGACCTGATTGAGGATACGGATTATAACGATGAACTTTTAGTGACAAAATTGTCTGGTCCAGCCGCTTGGTATGGACTTAGCGACGATATATCTGATTGGATCCACGAGAACATGTAATATCTGGCCTACGAGTCCACCACGATCTCGAGACGATCTCGCCATAATCTTCTTATCAATTGCAACTAAAATCAGTGAAATATGCCCAAGGGGAAGTCGGAGAAAACGGACCTCCAGCGGGATATCCTAGTAACGTGGTACCAAAATCCGGACGCAACAAACCAGGAGATCGCAGACGCATGCAACTGTTCAGCGTCGTACGTAAGCCAGATCACGAACCGGTTCGACGACTATAGCCACATGGAGGCTATGATCGATCAGCAAGATCGAGAGATGGAGCGAATGTTTGGCGATGATATCTTTCAGGGCATGCCACCGGCTGGTGGCGGAGTAGGGGCCAGTGCACAAGCCGGACCTGGATTAGCAGACATTTACAGTGAGCAACCAGACAACCTCGTGGGCTATATCGTCCGCGCTCTCATTGTCCTTATCCTCCTCTATATCACGTACGAGATTGCGATGGTACTGGTGTTGTGATTTAGCGCACGGTCTTGGTTACGGACTTCTCAGCGAACCCGCTCAAGGACAGCATCGGCCGTTTCCTCGCCAACGCCGTAGACGTCCTCGAGTCGCTCCCGGTCGGTCCCGCGGAGGTCCTCGATCGTCGTGTACTCGCGGGCGATCGCCTTGCTCGTCTTCGGCCCGACGCCGTTGATATCTTCCACGACGAGCCGAATCTTTTCGAACTCGTCGTCGACGGCCTCACCGATCCGGCGCTCGAACTCGAGTTCGTCGATCAGCCCCTCCTGGTACAGCCGGCGGGCCTCGTCGGCGGGATCCTCCTCGTCACGCTCGAGGTAGGTGCGGGCGGTCCCCGCGAGGATGATCGAAGCGACTACCAGCTCGAACAGCGAGGGCTCGCCGTACATCCGCCTACGCCGATTCGAGACCGTCGTCACACAGCGTTCCGGTGTAGCGGACGACCTTGCCATCCTCGTTCACGACATCGAACTCGAGGTAGGTCCCGTCGATCATCGCTGCGTCGCCGGTAGGGGCTGTCCCATCGATCGCGGTTACCTCGTAGCTGTTGTCGGTGACCGAAGTGTCCCACATCCCGTGGACGGTGACCGTTCCGTTCTCGACAATCCCGTCGCGCTGGGTTTGAACCGTCCCGTCGCCAGTGTAATGGAACTCGTAGACAATGGCCGAATCGATCCCCCAGTCGACGGCCGTCGCGTTGATCTCGAACGCGCTGAGGTTGTTCTCGTGGGTCACTGCCGCTGCCGAGACGTTCTTCCGTTCGACGGTCGCCGGTTCGCACGTGATCTCATCGGCGGACCCGACGGCCATGTAGTGGCTGTACTCCGACTCGAGTTCCGATTCGGAGAGCGACTCGGAGCCGAACGGGGACTCGTCGTTGGCAAGCGATACACCGGCCGTATCCGCGACCGCGAGCGCGCCGGTCGAGACCGTCGCGGCGACCAGGACGAGCGCCATTACGACTGCGATCGTTCCGCCCGAGGCCGTCACGAACTCCTCGAGGGAGGTTTCGGCGGCGATATCCCACGCGAACAGCGCCTCGACGAGTGCGATTGGTGCCAGCACAGCGCCGATGTAGGTGAGCGAGCCAACCAGCGACATACCGAACTCGAGGTGCGTGCCCCAGTGTTCGATCGAGACGCCGATCGCGAGGAGAACGGCTCCGGCGAGGATCGCCTGCCAGACGCGAGTCCGGGAGAACCACCGCGACAGGCCCCAGAGGATGCATAGGATGATCGGGACGAGAAGTGCGGCAAAGATCGTGTACATCATGAACTCCATGAGAACTGTGGTATACACGTCGATCGGGTCGGACAGGTCCGCGAACGTCCCGCTTCGCACCTCTCCCGGGACGGTTGCGACGACGCTGAGAAGGCCAGCGAGGATGGTTGCGAGGGCGATACGGCCGATTCGATTCGCGACGGTGGTAGGGTTGGGTCGTTTCATGGGTCTGTGATCGGTGTTCGGTCAGTCGGTCGATTCGAGGACGGTCACGTCGCCGGCCTGGACGTACAGGTTCGCGAGCGTCGTCTCATCGACGGGCACGCGAACCGTGTCGCCGCAGGCAAACGGCGGGTCAGAAATCACGAGCGTCGGGGGCGGGTGCGTCCGGCCGATCCCCCGCAGCGCGAGCATCGAGCGGGCGATCTCGAGCAGGCCCTCGGGGCCGTGGTCGTCGTCGGCGACGATCGCGACGTGCTTGCCGTCGGCCAGCGTCCGAACGATCGGTCGGAGGTGGTCCCGTTGCGCGTGGTCGGGCCCGTAGAGCGACGTAACCGTGCCCTCGAGTATACGGTCACACATCGGCAGCACCTCGCTGGACCCCGCTACGGCGGGCTTGGATCCACCTCGAGACGAGTCGCACACCGGCGTAGGACAGCACCAGAGCAAGTCCGTAGCCGACGACAATCGCGAAACCGACGCCGTCGAAGAACTGAATCTCACCGATCCCGCGGAGGACGTGGTTGTGGTTTGGTCCGCCAGAGGGGAGCGCGCTGACTTCGGGAAGAAGATCCCCGGCCCACACGAGATATGGAAGCCCTTCGGTGTAGCCGTCGAAAAACGCTATCGCGTCCTGATAGAACGAGACGGACAGGTCGGGTTCGCCACGATGAGGCGGCCAGATATGGAGGTGTGCGACGAACGCGGCAGCCGTCGTAAATCGGGCAACGACCTCCGTGACGAGCAGCGCCACGATACCCTCGGCGCTGTGTCGAACCGACGGCGTCGGCAGCCGACGTGGGACCGTAATCGGGAGCCGTGATCGCTCGAGGGTAGCGAGTACACCGAGGCCGGAGAGAATGGCGACCGCAGTGTACGCCCAAAACGTCGGCTCTATCACGAACAACGGCCACACCACTGGATACAATGGGTCCGTGAGTGTCCGCGAAAGCGCGTCTACCGACGCGCCTCCGATCAGTGTTGATTGGACGACGCCCGCCGTGAGGTAGGCGACGAGGAAGCCGGTAAACGACGAGAGACGACGGCTCACGACTCGCTCACCCCGATTCTAAGGTCGGTCAGGATTCGCCGGGCCCGCTGCGACGGCTCGTATCCGGTCATGAACGCCCGCGACCGCCCCTCCGCGTACGGGATATGCGTCCCGTCGGCCGCCGCCTTGAGGCCGAGATCGATCCAGACACCGCGGTCGGGGTCGCGCAGATACCAGTGGGTGCCGCCGTCGACGGGCCGGACATCCGCCCACGAGAGACAGTAGATCTCGAGGCCCGACGCCTGCCCACCGCGGGCATGGTAATAGGATTCGGCGAGCGGATAGCAGAGGCCGTCGACGGTCCCCTCGCGACCGTCGTACTGATCGTCGCGAAGGTCCGGATTCGCGCGGGCGTACTCGCGGATACGGGCGGCCGTCTTGTCGGGTTCGACGACGATCGGGTCCAAGAGGTCGAACATCTCAGAACTGATCGAGCCCCGTGTCGTCGGGATGCTCGCCACGGCGATCGTGACTCCCGCCCTCGCCGGGCTTGAACGCCCGCGAATCGGACAGCGTGAAGTGAGACCGAGCCACCGAGACGAGATCCCACGCCTCGTCCGGCATCGACCGACCGTCCGCGTCGGGCCGGCGATTCGTCATGGCCTCGTTGCGCAGCTCGCGAAGTTCGTCGATGCACTCCTGTTCGTACCACGTCAGCGCCTCGAAGATCGGCTCGAGCGTCCAGTCGCGGCCCTGCGGTCCGCGGAGGAACGCCGCCCCGACGGCGTCGAGAAAGTCGTCCCGGACGGGCTCCCGCTTGCCGTTGCCCTCCTCGCGGTCCAAGCCGAACCACAGCGTTCGGGCGCGGGTACGAGCGGTCACAGGTCGTTCCTGCGTGTTGGTCTGGCGATACAGCGCCCACGAACGGGCGTCCTCGTCGACTCGGAATGCGAATGCTGGGTCTGACATGGGTTAGGCCCTCGCTCGCTCCGGCGTCCGCTCGTCGCTCTCGATCGAGTCGACGTACTTGAAGCCCTGATTGGGGACTTCCGTCGGACACTCGAGGTCGACTTCCCACAGCGGCGAGAACCAGATCCGGCCGGTCTCGGTGCTGTGAACCTGGCCGCAGGCGACGAGGCGGCCGTCTTGCTCGAACCAGATCCGCTGGCCGAAGCGGGTCTGCTGGGGCGTCCCGTTGACCGTCCAATAGCACAGGTGGTCCTCGGGGACGTTTTCCTCGAGTTTGTGGTCGATCTGTTCGTCGGTCGCGTGAACGAGTACATCTTTGTAGCTCATGCCGGGGTCAGGAAGCTTGTCGCGCGTGTTCGGTCCGAAATCGAGTTGGTCCTCGTAGTCGTCTCCGTTGCGTGTCCCAAGTTTCGTCACCGCGTAGCCGTCGTGGCGTTCGACCAACGGGAGTTCCATCACCCGGACCGTCGTCGGGGCCGCCCCGGGACGGGTCAGCACGACCTCCTCGCCGTCGAACGCGATCTCGCCGAGCTTCGGGTCGTTGACCGTATCGTCGAGGCGCTGGTACGCGCGCACGAAAAAACGAGCATCGGCCGTCGAGCGGGCAGCGACACGGAAATAGGCCGCGTGAAAGGCTCCGTGCATCCCGGCCGAAACCGACGCCGCGAGGTAGACGGTGTACTCGGTATCCGGCGTCTCGTCGTAGTTAACGTCCGGGAATTCGAAACAGTCGGGACAGACGCTATTCCGCGCGAGATAGTTGTCTCGCGTCTCGAACTGGTCGTTGCACTCGGTACAGGTATGGCTCTCCATGGTACGTTCTGGTCCGTGTATCATCTACCCCGTTTCGCCGACAGACGGCTATTCAGACGCCCGATACCGGTCGATCCGGGCCTTGTTTTCAGCGTAGGAGCGACTCGAGTCGTAGATCGGATCCTCGGGCAGGGCGGCCTCGCCGTCGGGGACCGTCGCGACGGGGTACTCGACCTCGCCGAGCAACTCTTGAACCATCGCCTCCCACGCCCCGATCGCCGACTCGTCATCCATCATGCCCCGCAGGCGCTCGAACACGTCCGCGACCTCCGCGTAGGCCTCGTTGAAGTCCGCGACCCACGCCTCGAGGTCCTCGAGATCATCGTCGACGCCGGCCTCGCGAAGCCGCTGCTCGATGCGCGCCTGGACGTCGTCCTCCCACTGATCGCCCTGCCGTTCGTTCTTCGCCTCGAGATCCGGGTCGGTGTAGCGTTCGAGGGCCTCGCGAACGATCCGGCGGAACTCGTCGGGATGCTGCTCGAGGGCGTTCAACTCGGTCGCGCCCGCGCCGTGTTGTTGCTCCCACTCGGTGATTCGACGGTTGTACGCGACGCCGCCGGTGCCGGTCGCCGAACTCTCCTCGATCGGCTTGCGGGGCAACTCGAGGGCCTCGATTTGGTCTTTCGTGACCGCGAGCCGTTCGATCACGACGCGTTGCTCGAGATCGCCGCGCTGGTTGAGCCACGCGAGTTTGCCCGCCATATTGGCCGGCATCGAATAACCGACGGGGTCGTAGTCAGAGAGATACAGGATCACTGCGGGCTTGCCGGCGGCCTCGATCCGCTGGGCCAGCTCGTTCGCGACGGTCAGCGAGAGGTCGCCCTCGCCTTCCACGACGACGTTACAGCCGTACTCGGCTGCGAGCCCACCCTCGCCGCGGATGTAATCGGGCAGCGTCTTCTCCGACCACAGTTCGATGTGATACGGCGACTGGCGGGCCTCGTCGAACGACAGTTCCTCGCGGGCCCGATCGGCGACGCGGTCGGCGACCCACTCGGAGTAGTCGGTCTCGGCGGGATCGAAGACGAACTCCGCACGCGCCTCGGGATGGGGAATCTGGGGCGTCGAAACCCCTGTCGGCGCGGGCAGCCCCTCGGGGTCAGGCCGGACAGTGTGGTCGCCGTACTCGGTGACCGTTCGCGTGTCCGCGCGCTTGTCGATGATCCCATCGAGCGGGATGTAGCCGAGGATCCGCGCGAGGACGGCACACTCCTCGAGATAGTCGTAGCACTTCTGCGTGTTATCGTAGGTGTCCCACGAACAGTCCGTCGGTGGCTCGACCTCGAGATCGGACATGTAGACCGTGTAGTGGACGCCGCGGACGTGGATGCGGTCGCTCTCTCGCTGCTCGACAGCTTTCTGCCAGAGCCGGGCGAACCACTCGGCTTTCGCGTGATCGGCGTCGGTGCCCTTGTACATCGGGTCGCGGCGACGGCTCTGGATCAAGAGGTCGTCGACGTCGACGCCGTACTGTTCGGCGAGAGCATCGATTTGCTCGCGCGGTGAGCTGTGCTGGCGCTCGCGATCATGGTCGTTTGGTGGCATGGTGGACTCGAGAAAGGCGCTCGTCGGTTGCTATTCGATACTGCTAGCTGTCAGTAGTTGGCACTACTATTTTTAACCATATTTCGGTGCGAAACTCAGGTAAGTACAGGCGAACGATGTAACGTTGCGGAGCGCAATCTTCATACCTTTTATCAAGAAATAGAAACTGAATACAGAACATACATTCAGAGTCAGAACATGGGTGTCCAGTCTACATATCGAAAGACCGACCCCCATTACTAATTACTTCCAGGACCTTCTTCTAAGCGTAAAACGGGCTTCCAAAGTCTGTCCTCACACCGGGCCATATGAAATTAATAGAAGTTCAACTTTTAGAAGGTATACTAGCTAGTATTCTAGGGGCATTTGTAGTTTACATGCTCGATTACTCTTATCGCCGTATTACTGGAAAATCCGGAATCTATAGTATATTCAAACAAATAAGGGTGAAATTGGAGCAATTAGAGAATAGAATTGAGATGTATAACATCAGCAGCCCCGATTTTGAATATCAAATCAAAAAATTGGGAGAGGAAATCCCAGATAATAAGAAGCAAGAGATTGATTTCTTTTACCAAAACAACAAACGAGATATTATTGATTTTTCTGAGGAGTGGATGAGTGTTGCCGAAATGTGGGCTGATGATGTTGTAGCCTTGGAAAATTACGAGACCTCGAACATTCCTGATTCGGTTGATGGAAAATTGGACACATCATCATCCGTTTTTGAAGGAAATATGCCAAGGTCACATTCTGATGAGATCACATCAAGGCAGGTGCCAGATATAGATATTGAATATCAATTCGCTGGATTTGAAGAAGATCCCTCTAATGACCCTCATCTTTTTCAGAAATCATGGTGCTTAGGCGCGGAGATATTCACACGAAGTGAAACTGAAAAAACCAACCATAGTCAATGGAGAGAAAACCTTGAACAACGAAAGCAGTATAATATCAATTGTGTATACTTGGGGCGAAAAGCTCTTAGAGATACACATCGGAAAAAGTTAGGCGAATTGCCACCGGAAGAGTTCTAATACTGGCTGATGGCATCCCGTTCACAAATCCGGGCAGTGTTGAGTTCGTACGTGTAGTGATCACGATCCATTCTCAGGCAGGATTCTGAATCTGGAACTCGCGCTACTATCGACTATCATCTCCATTCCTCTACTCCCTACCCACACCCCACCGGACGCCGAGGTGTCGGTAGTACCCTCCTATCGTAATTGTATGGAGAGGACCCTAGATGGATACGCGCCTACACCGGCCCGCGGGTGGTACGCTGGTGTGGGTGTTACAGCCGTCCGAAAACGTACGGGAGACGCTCCGGCGAGGGCATTCGAGTGTAATAGGTGGGTCGGTCCGATCCTGTTACGATCTACTCTGCAGGCTCGAACGTAGGAGGGGAGGATGTAGTGATGTGAATGCGGCCACCACGACGTTCGGAGACGACACTTTGATCGTCGAGGTCCTCGAGCGCCGCGGTGATCTCGCCTTCGGCAACGCCGTGTTCATCCGCGACGGTTTCGACGATCTCGCGTTTCGAGCAGTCGTAGTCCGAGCCCGCCGTACACAGCTCGTCGGCGGTCTCGAAGGTCCACTTCTTGACCTGCCAGTCGGCCATTTCGTCGACGGTCGCCGGCTGCTTGCTGTTGTTAATCGAGACGGCATCGAGGTAGGTCTCGAGAACCGCTTTGTCTTGGTTGGGAAGAATATCGTAGATCCCGACGACCGTCACGGTGTCACCAGGACTGAGCGTCTCGCAGAGGTCCTTCCACAGATGAACGATCTCGACCGGCGGATCGTCCATCGAGGAGTTCGCCCGCTCGAGAATGATTCGCTGGTAGTCGATGACCTCCGACTGGGCTAAATTGAGTCGCATACCGCCATCTTGCTCGCAGCCCTGGCACTGGCCGGGTTCAATGAGATCGCCGCCAGACTGTGGCACCCGGGTCAGCGTCCCGCATAAGTGACACTCGAAGGCGGCCTCTCGAGCGCACGGCTTCACCCGGTTGACATCGACGACTGTCCCTCGAACACCGATGAGGTTTCCGAGCATCGACGAGCCGTACTTGCCGACACGGTATGTCCGGTGGTCGGGAAGGTCGTACACCCGGACAGTGGTTCGAACGGGTCCGACCCGACCGAGGGCATTACTCGCGACCTTCAACGTCGTCTCCGGATCGCTGAGGACCGATTCGGCTAAATCCGGGTGCGCCTCCGAGAGTTCGGTCCACGGGATCCGGACGCGGCCGTTGCTCGAGGCGCTGTCAGCGTACTCCGAAAGCGGCCCCTCAAAGAGTTCGATCCATTCGTCGTCCATCACGCATCGACCTCCTCGAGGCCCTGCTCGACAGCGCCCCAGTCGATCTCGAGGACGCGTTTCCCGACTGGCGTCAGGACGTACTCGTGGTCGTCGTTCTTGTCGAGACACGGCCCGAGCCGGTCGTCGTCCGACGCGTGGTTTCGGAACGTCCCCAGCGTCCACTCGTCGATATTCAGCGCCTCGTGGAGTTCGGGGTAGCTCGTGAACTCGTGTTCGTCGACGAGTTCGCAGACGGTGATATATCGCTGCCGAGTGCTTGCCGCCTTCCGGAGCCACGGCGTGATCGACCGGGGCACGTCGTGGCGCTTTGCGATATCCTCGTAGGTGGTCTCGCGACCGATCTGCTCGAGCGTGATGTCCTGCTGGCGTTCGTCGCCGGCCAGCGGCTCGAGCGTCAGCGTCGACGGGACGGGGTACTCGCGGCGCTGTTGCAGCGCCCACTCGACCAGCCGGTCAGTGACTGCGTCGGCCGCGGTCTCCGGGTCGTCGATCGACGCGACCGGCGCGGGGAAGTCCTCGGGCCGCAGGTACCACCCACCGACGGCGGGTTTCCCCTCGGCGAGTGCATCGCCGGTGAGAACGTCGACCCACCACGGCGGCGTGTTCTTCGTCGACCACGGCGGGTCAGCCGTCTCTCGCACTCGAGCGCCCCATGCCTTCCCGTAGCGGTCTCGCCAGACCTGATCGCCGAGACCGAGGCCACACGGCGCGCCGCGCCACTCGATCGGCCAGAACGGCTCCCCGTCGGCGTAGATCATCCCGTCGCCGGTCTCGAACGTCCGTAGTTGGCTGAACTGGTCCGGAGTGAAATCGAACTTCTTGTCGAGTTCGCGGACCTGTTCCTGCCCCTGCCGTAGGAGGATCTTCGTGTCCATATTGTTCCGCACCGGTCGGAGGACGTCGTTGAACTTCTGGGTCGACCCCAGCAGGAGGACCCGCCGGGAGCCACCCTGCGTGGCGATGATCCGGAACGTCTGTTGCAGCGCCCGAATCTGGTCCTTGTAGCGGGCGTGTTGGATCTGCGAGGGGGCGACGTTCTTCAATTCGCGGACCTCGAGACAGACCCGCGGAAGACGCGGCCACTCGTCTCGAGCGGCCATGATCTTCTGGAGCCAGAGGTCCATAATCGTGTACTTGAACCCCTCGCTGGCATCGATGAAGTTACAGCACAGCACCGCCGCCGTCTCCTTGTCAGCCAGCATCTCCTGAAAGTCGAGGTTCGTCGCGGCGTCGGGTGAGGCGATGAAGCCCTCGCCGGCGAGACGGGCAAGCCGCTGGGCGGCCTTCTCGACGGCCTTGTCGGCGGCCAGCGAGAACGACGTCTCCCGCGTTTCGACCGACCCGTCGCTCTTGTGTTTGTCCTGCACCTCGGTCCACTCGATCGTTGCCTCGAGGCCTTCCGCGAAGTCGAACAGCAGGTTAACGAGTTCGTCGACCTGCCGGGAGCGATCGAGCGTGATCTCGAGGGCCTCTTTGATCCGTAACTCGAGGGACGGATCCGAGTCGGTGACGCCGGCGAGTCGGAGGATGTCCTTCGGCGTCAGCATGTCGATCCCGAGGGTGAACGTCTCGAAGTTCGCCGGCAGCACCTCTGGCGTGCCCTCCATCCGGGGAACGTAGACCGTCGTATCCATCGCTCGGGGCTGCTGGTTGAATCGCTCGAGGTTGTCCCTGATCGCCTGCTCGTCGTTGGGGATCGACAGCATGGGCGTTTCCATCCGGCCGTCGTCGTGCAACGAGATGTACTTGTAGCCGTGCTGTCGCCAAAGGTTCATTCCGATAGAGGTGAGCGTCGAGTCCTTGCCCTCGCGCGGCTTCGCGATCGCGAGGATATGGTCGCAGTCGTCGTGGGGAATCTCGACCGCTTTGTCCTTGATCTCGGCCGGGTCGTCTTTCGAAACGCGCCGGCGGCCGATCGGTACGATCTCGTCGACGTCCGGCGCGTGGGGGACCTCCTCGGGGTCGAGTTTCTCGAGGTAGACCGGCGCGTAGTTCGAGGGGTCGGTCAGCGCGTTCAGGTAGTTGAGTTCCTTCGCGATCTCGGTCAGGACCTCGAGTTCGCGTTCGAGGCTTGGCGGTGACCGGCCCTCGGCCCGTACGGCGTCGTGATCAAAAAAGCGGGCCTTCGTCGTGCTGGTGATGTAGTCACCGTCGTAGGCCGGCGACAGGATCTCCGTGAGGTTCGGGTCGCGTTTGATCGTCCAGTGGAGCGCGTGGAGCAGATCATCCGCGGGGTAGTCGCCTTTCCCCGAAAGGGACCATCGAGCCTCAGTGATGATCTTCCGGATGAACGCCTCGTGTTCGGCTTGGGACTTGCGTTCACTTTGCTCGTAGCTCTGCTGCTGGAGATTCTCGAGGGCCGTCCCAACGTCGGTCTCGTCCTCGGCTTGGATCTCCTGATACTGAACGAGTTCGGTTTGAGTGCCCGTACCGCTGTTCGTGTCGTCGGTCTCCTGGTCCGGAGTCTCGGCTGGTTGTGGTTGGCTCATGAGAATCAGTCACCTCCTGCAGTCGCGACCTCTCCCGGATCCATCCCACCGAGCAGCGCCGCCTCGCGGGGTGTCGGGATGAAGCCCTGAAGACCGTCCCGCGGATCGACTGCGGGCATCTCGTAGACCGGGTCGCCTTTCTTGTCGGTAAAGCGGTCGGAAAACTGCGAGTGTCGTTCCGAGATATCCGGGAGCCGGTTCTTGTCCGACGGGAAGACGAGTGTGATCGACTGCGTCTCTCCGTTCGCGTCCAAGAACTCGACCTCGTGTTCGTCGAGGACGTGGAGATCGTCGACGAGGGACTTGTACTCGCTGGCGACGAGTTCGGGGTCGTGTCCGAGTCGGCGTTCGATCCGCGAGGTCGTCGGCTGTTCGATCACCGACCACGCGAGTTCCGCTTTCGGGATCAGTTCGTCCTCCGAATCCCGGACCGTCTGCTCAAGGTCAGTCATGATCCCCGGTTTCAGGACGTTCTCCCGGTGGCCCTTGAGGTTCGGCTGCATCTGCTCGAGACACCGCGCGTAGTGTTGCAGGTTCGAGGGCGCAATGGGTTCATCCGAGATATGCTGGTACATCACTCGGCTCGTCTTCCGGGTGAACTCCTCGCGATCGTAGGCGGCGTAGCGGCGGCCACCGATGAACGCCATGTAGGCCGTCACGTCGGCCGTCTGGACGGTTTTGAACTGGCCAGCACAGTCGTACCAGTACTCCTCGGTCGAGTTGCGCCGGTAGCGTCGGAGGCGGCGCTGGCGGCGGCGCTTGACGATCCAGAACGACGCGAGGCCGACGAGCGTACTCGTCGCCAGGATGAGCCCGTAGACCGGCAGCGTCGTCCACAGCCCGACGAGGAACAACTGCAGGACGAACGCAACCAGCGCCGGGACGCCGAACTTGATGGCGGCAGCACCGGTTCGGAACCCACTCTGGAGGTCGAGCCAAAGGTGCTTAGCCTCCTCAAGGAACCGAACCCGCCACGGGACTTGGTGATCACGGGCGGTATCGGCGTTGGCACTCGAGCCACTGTCCGACGAAACCGCGCCGTACAGCCGACTGGGGGCCGACATGAGCCAGCCCGGAATCCCGCGGATTCGGGAGCGGAGCGATCGGTCTTCGGTCGGCTGGTTTTCGCCGAACCAGTCCGCTCGGTTGTAGCCTTCCTCGTAGAGTGCGTCATCGAGGGCGGCCGCGGCTTCGAACCCTTCCGCGAGGTCGTCAACGACCGCAGCGGTCTCGAGTTCCTGTTCGAGTAGCGTCTCGAGTTCCGTCCGGATCTCCTCGAGTTCTTGGTCGATTCGGTCGCACTCCTCGAGGAGGGCGTCGGCCTCGTCGATGAGGTCCTGAGATTCGTCGTCTACCAGCTCGTAGAACGACGCCCGGTCGTCCGCTTCCAGCACCTTCACCGGGTCAATCTCGCCCTCGAGGGCCGATTCGAGTACCTCCTCGATCCGCTCGGCCTTGCGGTTGTACTCCTTGGTCAGGTCACGTTCGCGGGCTCGTAACTCCTCGATACGGTCGGGCTCGTCGTCGGCATCGTCTTCGAGTTCGTCCCAGATACTCGCCGCCGCGTCTTCGCTGGCCGCCTCAGACTCCGCAGCTTTCTTCGAGTCGTCAGTAGCGCGTTCAGCCCAGAAATCGACGGTGTCGTCGTCGTACTCGCCGTCGAGGCCGGCGTCGATTCGATCCTCGATCTCGGCTTGGGACTCGCCGGTCGAAGCGATGATCCGCGTACAGCCGTCGGTCGTTTTGATCTCTTCGCGGAGGCGGACGATTGTCTCGACGGTCCAGCCGGTGACATCTGCGGCCTTCTTCGCTTTCCGGCTGCGGTTGAACAACACCCACTGACGGGTGAACCACAGCGTCACCACCGGGATGGTCCAAACGCTGGTCAGGATCGACAGCGCCGGACCGACGATCGGGGCGGACGACCCGGAGGTGTCGATCTGCGAGTTAAGTAGCAACCAGACGCCGAGCGAGATGATCCCGAACAAAAGGAACACCAGCAGCGTAAGGATCCGCCGTGGAGCCTTTCGCGGGTCCCCAAGAATGAGGTTCGAGATCCGAGTCAGTATCGAGGGCGAGTCCTCTGTTTCCGGATCGGCCTCATCAAGTAGTGAGAGCGACATCGTAGTCAGTCACCTCCTGCAGCGGTACCGGTGAAGTCGGTCTGTTGGTCGTGACGCGGTGCGTTCGACGACGTCTCCCGGTTCTCGAAGTCACGCCGGCCGGCAAGTCGTTTGTTTAACTCGGAGACTTTCCGCCGGGCGTCACGAACCTCGTTCCCGCGGTTGTAGTCCTTCTCGGCGACCATCAGGGCCGATTCGATATTCGAGAGGGCAGTCGTCGGGGTGAGTCGGCCCTCGTAGATCACCGGCGCGAGCCACGTCTCCGATCGGAGTTGCTCGAGGGTCAGCGGGTCAACGTCCATGAGGTCGTCAACCCCGTGATGGGCGTAGACCACGTCGCCGTTCTCGTCGTACTTGACGTTCCCATCCTCAGTGAGCGCGACGACGCCTTTGCAGGTCATTTCGACCATGTCGTTGACCGTCTCGACGCCGGTCTCTCGCCAGTAGCGGGCCGCATTCGGACCGATCTCTGTTACGTCCTCGAGCGGGTGCTTGGCGGCCGTGTTCCGCCGTTCTTCGTACGTCTGGCGGACGGCCTCGCGGATCAGTTCACCTCGACTCTCGGCTTTCTGCTGGAGTCGGAGGATCCAGCCGTGCTTGCGTTCGAAGTAGAACGCGACCCCGGCGATGATCGCCACAGCGACCACCCACGTCACGAAGTTCCGCGCTGCTGCAAACAGCAGCGAGATGAACATCATGACGTGTTCCGTGAACAGCGAGTCGAACAGGTTGGCTCGTTCCTCTTTCGTCTCGAGGTAGCTGCGTGCGCCCTCGGGCGTCTGATCGTATCCCTCGGACCCGGCCTGCTCGAGTGTGTAGTCGATGAACCCCTCGTACTGCTCAAGATCGCCAGCCGCGACGGATACGCCGGTCTGAGTCGCGTAGAGGTCGATCGAGCGTTGCGAGCCGTCGGGGAAGAACAACTCGGCAGTGTACAGCGAGGCGTTCTTGCCGGCCGCATCGTCCTCGTACGCGATGCGGACGACGCGCCCGCCTCCAAGGACCCGCGCGTCAGCCTTCGACTGTTGGACGCGGGCCGATTCGACGGGTTCCGAGAGCGTGAACGTCGCGTACGGCCCCGTCGTGTTGTAGACCTCGTCGGTCGTTTCGGTCTGTACCGAGAGGTAGTCCTCGTCCGGATTGTCCGGCGTGATACGGACGAGATCGGCCTGTGACGGCGTCGTCGACGGGGAAGACGTGTTGGTCGCGTTGTCTGCTTGAGTCCCGGTCGCGGCTGCTGCCGGCGTGATCGCGCCGAAGACAGCGCCGGCGAGGACCAGGGCGATACACAAGGTCGCGAGCCGAGTGGCTCCTCGATTGGATGGATTATCGAACATGGATCAGGTGAGAACTCAGTTGTGCTGCGGAGCGGGCTGCCCGCGGCCGTTCCCGCTGGCGGGCTGTTGCTCGTCGTACTGTTGCTGGTGGTCGTCTTTCTCGTCCTCTAATGCGTCTTGAGCCTGCTTGACCCGGTGGAGACTGTCGTACTCCTCGTTCGTCAGGATGTTCTCGATATCGGTGATCTTCTCCGAGAGGATACCGTTCTGGATCCGCTCAGCACGAAGTTCCGCCTCGAGTTCGTTGATATCATTCTCGAGGTCGTTGATCTCCGATTGAGATTTGCGCTCCGACGGGACGATTTCGTAGTCAGCCGCGCGGTCGGGGTTATGGACCGTTCGGACTCGCTTTGCCCGGACAGTTGCGTCTTCGCCGCGATCACCCCAGACGGCCGACTCGTCGTCCGGCACCTCCCAAAACACGAGGTCGTCGGGGAGGCGATGATCGGAGTCCCGGAGTTCCGGGTCGTCGGCCACCAGCAACGGCCGCCAGAACAGCCCGAGGAACGGATTCGACTTGAGTTGCGGGACCAGCGTCGTGTCGTTATCAGTGTCGTGGGCGAGTCGGAGGTCGAACTTGACCGTTCGCCGGCTGTTACCCCCCGTCTGCTCTTTCATAATCTGGACTTCGCCCGCTTTCGAATCCTGTTTCGCCTTGAAAACGACGCCAGCGCCGACGAGGATCAAGAAGGCCACGCCGTACTGGACGTAGCCAGCGTAGGCCGCCTCAGCGGGACTGCCAGTTTGGGCAACCTGATAGATGGCGATCGCGAAGTAGACGAGCAGGATGCCAACGGCCCCGAGGAATACCTTCATCGTCATCGTCTGGCGGCCCACGCGACGCCGGAAGCCGACCCGCCGATGGCGTGCCCTGTCCTCCATCGTAAGCCGATCCTGTGTACTCTCGGTGTCGTGTTCGTCGTCACCCAGCGAGGTCACTGCCATGGCGAGTTTGTAGACGACGAACAGTGTGAGCAGGAACACCACCGCGCCGATCGCGGCCGAAACGAGGTCGAAGTTCATTGGTCGTCCTCCTCGTCGCTCATGACGTGTTCGATCGTCTCCTCGACGCGGCGTTCGTCTTCGGGCGACGGTTCATCGAACGTCGCCGTCACGCCCGTCTCGCTTCCGCTCCCGTCGGCGGACCCCGAGATCGCTTCGACCGCTCGCGTTTTGAGTTCGTAGCCACGCTCGAGCAGTTCGGCGTAGGAGTCCTGACAGTCGTCGAGTTCATCGAGGACGACGTGGCAGTTGTTCTCGATGGCGATGTCGGTCAGCTTCTCTATCACCTCGTCGTCGCTCTCAGCTTCCTCGATAACTCGGGAGATCGTCTTCGTTACCGAGTATCGATTGAGCATCGGGCAGTTGACGCCGTAATGCTCACAACCGTCGCAGTCGTCCGCGAAGGCGTCCTCCGGGTCGTCGACGTTCCGATGGGCCCGCATCTTGTTGCCGCGTTTCAGCTCTCGGAGTTTCGATTGGACTCTCGAGGCGACGCTCCCATCGTGGAGCGTCGCGGAGACCTGCAGGAACGTGCCGATCTCCTCGAATAGCTCGGGGTCCTCGTCGCGGACGTAGTCCTGTTTGATCGAGAGGGATCGCCGGAGTTCCGAGAGTTCGGATCGCTGCTGGTCGGATTGTGGTGAGCTGTCGCTCGTGGGTCGGTCTGGGTGGGTACTCATGGATTCGTAAGTGCGTGTTGCAGGTCGTGTTCGTCGATCGGGTCGGGAAGCGTCACCTCGAACGGAAACGTCGGGGGTTGGTCAGCCGGAAACACGACGACGACATCCGAATCACACAGCGCGCCGTACTCGGTCGCGCCCCGGAGCGGGTTGCGTGGCGCACGGGAGAATCGGACGCCGAGATAGAGTTGGATCGCCTCGTTGTTCGTGGTGACTCTGCCGGTCGTTAGTGATTGATGTCTCGTCATGTCATAGGTGTGTCTGGATTTATAATCGGCGACCAAACGAAAATCGTCAGCCAGAACGGTCGTAGGGCGACCAGTTGGCGGCTTTTTGTCGCCATCCGCTCGGGCTGGACGTGAGGTCGTCCTCTCGAACCCGTTTGGCGTTCGAGAAGAAGAAATAGCCCCAGAGGCTCAGGAGGAAGGCCCCCGACTTCCAGTAGCCTCCGAGGATCATGAAAAACGCCGCGAGCATCCACGCCAGGTTGAACGGGATGCGAACGGCGCTCTCGAGGGCTCGGGATTCGTTCTGGTAGCGAACGCTCAGCATCCAGGCGATGAGGAGACTGCCGACCGAGACGACGCCGACGACGGCCAGCTCACTCATCGCGACCACCGTCGGTCGACGACTGGGTGTTCGTCTCTCGAGCGTCTCGCTTCCGCTTCGAGGACCGACTGAACGGGTTGAGACCGCGGGCCCGTCGCCGGCGTTGTTTGTCCTTGCGGGCGTTTTTCCCTTGGTTCGTCACGAGGATGTACTCGGGGAGGAACTCGCCCAGTGCGTAGACTACGAGGATCACACCCGCGATAATGAGGGCGATGATCCCGCCACCGGGGTTGAGAAGACTTGCGCCCAGTACGAGCGCCACCGCGATCACCGTGATCCACTGCGAGAGTTTCATCGGATCACCTCCGCGGCCGGGGCCGTCGGGGCAACGAGCGACGGCAACCCGAGGTTGAAGTTGAACAGGTCGGACCAACTCGCGGAGTACGACCGCAGGTCGTACCGGAGTTTGTCGATCTGGGTGGGGTTCGCAGTGAACTTGACCTCGACGCGGCCCTCGGCGTACTCGTCCGTGTCGAAATGGAACTGGACGGCCGTCTCGTTGTCGATTACCCGGTAGAAAGCCGGACCCTCGCTATCGGTCGAGATCGGCCGCCACTGGCCGTCGCCGATCCGGTAGACGGCCTGCCAGTCGTCAACGGACTGGCCGTCTGCGTTCTCGAGCGGGACCGTCTGGATCGACCCGTTCGCCGAGTCGATCGTGTAGGATCGCTGCTCGAGGTCGCCGTCACCGCTGAACGGGACCGGAATCCGATCGAGGAAGCCGCCGGAACCGCTTTGGTCAGCCCACGAGAGGGTCTTGATCCGGATCTTGTTCGGCGCGAACGTCACCGACGACTCGGGCTCGAGTTCGAACGTGATCTCGGTGTAGGACTGGTCGGTGTCGAAATCGTGAGTGTTCCGCCATGTCGACGTCGTGTTATCGTCGGTCGCCGACAGCTCGCCGACATCGGCGGGCGGGATGATATCGGGATGGACTTTGACGGTCATGTTCACGCAGTAGGCGTTGGGGTTCTCGGCGTCGAGGCGGACGAACGCGTCCGTCTGTTCGATCGACGTGTAGACGTTATCCGTCGTCGATTCGATCGTCGAGCCGTTGTTGTAGGCCGTTGCATAGGATTCGTCAGTCAGGTAGCCGTCGTGGACGACCTCCGTACACTCGCTGTCCTGCGTGCTGTCTTGGGCGGCCACGAAGCCCGACAACAGGAGACTCGAGACGATCGTGACCGTCACCATGACGGCCAGTACTCGCGACGCCGTTGACCGGGCGCTATCGGTTGGCTGTGTCCTATCTGGCATCGTCTCACCTCTATTGCCGTGGCCCCGACGAGTCGCCGCTGCTGCCGGGACGGTAATCGAGCAGGTACGCCGCTACGATGAGGAGAACGAGAATCCCTACCGCCATCGTCGCATCGAGTGCGTACACGATCAGGAACGCGATCACGGCGATCAACGCAATCGCGACCCGCGTGATCGCTCGGAACTTCGAGTCGGCAGCCTCCGCAGTCGTATCGGCTACCGACTCGGTGGAGTCGAGAATGCTGTCGATGATCCCGGAAAGGCCCATCAGGCAGCCACCTCGCGTTTGACTGTACGGTCGGTCGCGGTGCTATCGGTCGTTTCGTGTAGGTGATGGATCATGAGAATCTCCGTTATTTTCGCGGACCCGAACGGTTGCGGCCTCGCCCAGGGATCAGTCCGCCGAGGAACGATCTGAACCGTCGGAACTTGGTCTGCAGCCAGTTTTCGTGGGCGCGCTTGCCACGTTCAGCCTGCTTTCGGCTGTCGTACTTCGAGAACCGCCCGTTGCGATCTCGTTTCCGTCCGTCGTCGTTTCCGAGCATGGTCACTGACTGGTGTTGTCGATCTCGCCGACGAGCAACTCGAGGATGTGTTTCGAGTCCGGCCCGAACCGGAGGTACGAGGCGTACCGCCCGGCGATATCGGACCGGTACTGCTTGTCGGGAATCCGGTGGTCGTCGCCGTCCTCGGTATCGATGAACTTCCGCCGGAACTCCTGCAGTTCGTCCGCCGCGTTCCGCGCGGCTTTGTCCCGGATCTCGGCCTGATAGTCCGGATTCTCAGGCGTTTCGATCCACCAGCCGAGGTCAGTGTACTGGCCGGCTTTGTCGTCGTACTCGGCTCGAATCGTCGTCTCGACCCGTTCGTCCTCGACCCACATGAACCGGCTCACGACGACGTCGAGCCCGAGTGTGACCGTCCCCAAGGGTTCGACATCGTCGCGGGTCGAGATGAGCCAGTTGCCGTAGTCGACCCAGTGGTCGCTGTTGGCCGTGAACTCGTTTCGCATCCGATCGGCGAGCGTCTTCGCCGCTGGCGTCGGGCTCGTGGCCGGTAGCATCGAGCCCAGAAACGAGGTCATGAAGACGCTTTGGTCGATCCCGCCGCCGGCGACGCCGTTGGCCAGGATCCCCTGCGGCGGGCTCTCGGTCTCGGTATCAGTGTCAGACTGGGCGCTGGCCGTCGTTGCGAAGGCACTCGCGCCGGTCGCCGTCAGTGCAACCCCGCCGGCACGCTGTAAGAACTGTCGTCGGTGTGAGTCTGATCGTGTCATTGTCGTTTTCCCTCCGAAATGGTGTCGGCGATCTCCTCGATCCGGTCCTTGGCAGCTTTGAATGCCTCGAGTCGCGACGCGTCCTCGAGTTCTACGTCGCCGTCGACGGTCAGCGTCCAGTCGTCGAGCGTCCCGTCGGTGGTCAGCCGAACCTCGTGTCCGAGTCGCGGGAGGGCCCATGACCGAGTACGCGGCGTGTCCTCGCGGACCTCCCACGGGCCGGGCGGCCGGAGTCGCAGGCGCGTCTCGCGGTCGAGCGCGTCGCGGACGGTTTCGAACGGTTCGGAATTGCGACCGATGAACGGCTCGTACCGACGCTCGAGGGTCGCCTCTGGGCCGGGGTTGGTGATCTCGACGCCCATCTCGGCCAGCTGGGACTCGAAGGCCAGCGCGTTCTCACTCGTGGCCATCGAGATCACCTGCAGATGAGCGCCACCGCGTTCTTGCAGTCGGGGCAGACCGCTACGATCTCGTCGCCGTCGTAGCCGGTTGCCTCGAGGCGCTTTCGGAGTTCGATATCGAACTGCTGTTTGGCCTTATCGAGAGTCTCGAGTCTCGTCGGTTCGTCACAGCAGTCCGATGGAGAACTAGCGAGCGCCCGCGTGGCCGCGTTCGGGCGCTCGGGATCAGCGGCGTCGGAGCTATCGGGTTTTGGCTGTGCGCGTGCCATAAGGGCTCGCCGACGGATTCGAACCGTCGTAACACACCAGCGCGAGCGCGTCTGCAAAAAGTCGATATCCTGGATAGGTGTCGTCTCTATGCGCCGAACTGCTTCCGCGAGGCGACGAACGCGACCCCGGCCAGCGACGCGCCAGCCGCACCGCCGCCGAGCGACAGCGGGATCAGGTCGCCGAGGCTGCTCGAGAGCGAGCCGAAATCAAGCCCGTAGGCCTGGAGCATCCCGTACCCCAGATCACTCTGGAGTGCGTCGGCGCTCACGTCCTGTCCAGCGACCAGTTCGAGGGAGGCCGTGTCCTGGCCCTCGTAGTCGTCGCCCATGTTGACCATGTACTCGCCGCCCTCGTTCGCGACGATGTAGCTGTCGGAGTCGGAGACGTTCTCGCCGCCGATCTTCTCGCCGGGCTCGTTGGCGAAGACGTAGACGATGCCGTCGTCAACGTTCGAGGTCATGAGCATCCCGACGCGCTCGCTGTCGTCAGCGTCCTCGAGCTGATCGTCGAAGGCTGAGGTCACGTTGTCGGATTCGCTGTAGACGTGGACGTCGGTCTGGGAGCCGTTGATCCCCACGTCGTCCTCGATCGTCGCCGAGGACGCAGCACTACTCGAGAACGGGTTCAGCGACGACACCGAGAAGCCGCCGAACCAGCCGTCATCGTCGCTGCTGTCTGCGACCTCGAGGTCGTCCACGAGCGAGGAGTCGTCGGAGTGAATCGTCCGGACGGCGTGATCGTCGGCGAACTCGTAGCCGACGGTCGTGTCGTAGGAGGTGCCGTTGCCCTCGTCGACGCCGGTCTCACGCTCGGTGAAGTTGTAGGTCGTGTTCGTGACCTGATTGGCGTCACCGGGGAGCTTCTCGAGGTCCGCGTGGTTGACCGTGAACTGGACCTCGAGGGTCGTCGTGCCGTCACTGCTGCCGGAGACGACCTCGGCGTCAGCCGAGGAGTAGCTGGCGTAGGTGTGGCCGTCGTTGCGAATCTCGAGCGACAACTCGTCGAAGTCGTCTTTCGTGTCGGCACTCAGATCCGTGTCGTAGGTGACCGTGTGGTTACGGTCCGCGGACGCGTTGTAGTCGGTAATCGTGTCGGTGCCGTCAGTTGCCAGATCGCCGGTGCTTGTCGGGTCGGCGACCGCAGTGCCGGCCAGCGCGATCGAACCGCTGGTAACGACGAGCAGGGCGATCAGGCACGCGAAAAGCCGCGTTGAGATGGGTCTCATTGTTGTAGTGTCGTGTTGAGGATGGGTCGGTTAGCGAGCGAGGCTCGCGGTGTCCCGGGTAGGGGTCGTCGGGCGGGACTGGAGGCAAGGTCGGGGGTGGGACAGTCGGCGGCGGTGGAATCCCTCCGGAGGCCCACCGAATCGTCGTTCGAGTCATGGTCAGATGTCCCCTCGATCGGCCGTCTCCGCACCGGCGACACCGGCCGCGTACATCGTAGTCAGGAACTGGTTCTTCCACGAGAGGCCCTGTCGGGTCCACCAGTCGGAGTAGCCCGACGAGCCGACCATGAGCCATGGATTATGGACCGCGCCGCGACGGAGGTCTTCCTCCATCCCGTTGTCGAGCCACGAGTACACGCCGCCGCTCTGGGTCTCAGGATCGCCAAGCGACTCGACCTCGAGAAGTTCGCCCTCGGTCGCGCCGATGGGATAGTAGTGGTGAAAGTTCCCGTCGACGCGGTAGACCGGATGCGGTCCGTCGCTGTCCTCGTAGATCGTCGGGGCCGTTTCGCGCCCGCGCAACCAGTGGTAGGCCGTGTAGTCGGTCTCGACGATCTCGCCCGAGGCGTCGTCGACGACGACGTAGATCCACTCGTGATCGCCCGAATGCGAGGTCAGGTCAAACGTGAAGCCGTACCACGACGACTCCTGCTTGGCGTACTCGCAAGCGTAGACGAGGACGGTCGTGTCCTCGTCGGACGAACTCGCGACCCAGCCCCGTAGTGTTGGGCGGTTCGAATAGGTCACGTCCTGCAGATCCAGCATCGGGCGGTACTGTCGGAGGACGCCCTCATCGTAGGTCAGTGTCACCGAGTTGGGTTTTGAGTCGGCGTGACTCGCCGCGGCGACGCCGGTCAGCGAGAGCGTTCCGACGATGCTCGTCACGGCCGCGGCCCCGCCGCGAAGCACCTCCCGACGACCGACCACGGGCTCGTCGCCGTCTGTCTCTGTGGACATGAGTGAGAACCCTCCTTAGACGCCGACTGCCTCAGCAGCGTCCCCGAAGAACCGGCTACTCGCCTTGAGGAAGCCGGGCTGGGCCGAGAGTGCGTTGTTCGCCGTGTCTCGCCCGGACGCGGCCGCGTTCAGATCCCGCTCAGGTGCGGGCTCGGTCGTGTTGCCCGCGACTAGTCGATCGGCGTCGATCATGCCGCCCTCGGACTCAGTCGTCCCGAGGTTCGGCGTCGCAGCGCCGCTCTCGATAACTCGGTCGTGGAACGTCTCGGCGTCGCCCTCGAGCGCGGGGTTGGCCTCGAGGGCGAGTGCCCCGACGCCGCCGGCGACCGGCGCGGCCATCGACGTGCCCGACAGCGTCGTGTTCCGGTAGGTACCGGAGTCGGTGAAGGTTGGCGCGGTCAGGTTCTGGCCCGGAGCCGCGGTATCCGGCGTCACACCACGCGATTCGCCGGTACTGAGGTCGCCGCCCGTGTCTGGCCCGACGTTGCCGTAGTAGCTCTTGGTCGCGTTTGCAGGCGGCGCGGCGTCGGTCGATTGGACGCCGATCACTTCCGGGATGTCGCTCGGCGACGCCGTCCACCGGGCGACACCGGTCTGGTAGCTGTTGCCCGCAGCGACGAACGCCGCGGTCACGTTCCCCTCCTCCGAGAGGGCGTGCTCGAGTTCGGTGGCGAGCTGGTCGTTCCAGACTGGCGACCCGAGGCTCATCACCAGGATGTCCGCACCCTGCCGATCAGCCCGGCGGACGGACCTGACGATGTCCGAGGTCGATCCGGAGCCCTCCGAGTCGAGCGCACGGTACGGCATGAGCGTCGCGCCGGGAGCCATCCCGTCAACCCCGACCGCGGCCGATCCGACCCACGAGCCGTGCCCGTTCGGATCGGACACGTTCTCGTAGCCGTTGGCGGCGGTGATCGGCTCGTCCTCGACGAAGTCGTAGCCGTCGCCGACGCGAACCTCAGAGCCGATCGACCCGTTGCCGAACACCCGGCCGTCACCGATGTTGACGCCGCTGTCGATCACGGCCACGTTGACACCGGAGCCATTCTGGCCGACCGCGTCCGCGCCGACGTAGGGGCGCACGTCGCGGATGAACGTCTCCGGACTGTCGCCGTCGTAGGCCATTCCCTCGCCGAACGTGCCGTCGTTGAAGACCGTCGCCGCCGTCGCGCCGGGCGGCTCGACATCGACGCTATCGGCCGACTCGAGGTTGCGGACCGGCTCGACGTTGCTGACCTCAAGTTCGAGATCGACGCGCTCGACGTAGTTCAAGGCGGCCAGCGGTTGCCCGCTGTCGCCCCACATCGGGAGCTTCTCGGGTTCGGTCAGCGAGTACTTGATCTGCTTCGGTTGGACCGCCAGCAGAGCCGTGTTCCGGCCGCCGTCGGTCTCGAGGACCGTTGCCGGCGTCCCGTTGGCCCAGTTCTGGAGTGACTCGAGATCCTCGGCGCTACCAGTCTCGACGAAGACGCCGACCTTGTCGCCGCCGTCGCCGTACCGGACGGCATCCTCGTGGGGCAAGTAGCCGAACCAGTCGACTGCGTCGGCGGCCGCCGGTGAGAGTGGGCCGCTCGAGCCGCCGAGCGAGAGCGACTGGGCAGCCGCCGGGGCGGCCAGCAGCGGGTTGGCGAGCAAAACGACCAGCGTTAGCGTCAGGATCGTACGTGTGCGTGTTCGTGTCATGCTGAGATAGTACCTCCATGGGCGGCGGCCAGTCCATCGACCGGCGCGTCGATGGTGACCGTGGTCGCGGGCTCGGCGACCAGCGACGCCAGCGTCGCAACCAGATCAACCGCGACCTCGAGAATCGGCAGGACCGCCGACCCGACGGTCGCCAGCGGACTCAACGCCGACGGCCGCGGGAGGAGGATCGGAACGGTCGTCTGGACGTCGTAGAACGCCGACGTGAAGAACCCGGGATCCTTGTGAACCTCGATCGTGACCGATCCGTCGTCGCTGGTGTGGGTTTTGATCACGTGGGCGTCACCACGGTCCGAGGGATGTGCACCGCCGTAGGCGGTGTCCGAACCGATCCCGAGGGGTTGGTTGCCCTCGCGGTACGCGACCGTATCCTTGGGCAACTCGGTCACGTGGACGAACACCTTGGCGTTCCGCCGGGCCTGTTCGGGCTCGCCCTCGCCGGTCTCTTTGAGCAGGTTGACCGTGATGTCCTGATGATTGTTGCTGATTCCCTCCGCGTAGACGTGCAGGCTCGAGGGGATGTTGTCTCGCGGCGAGATCGCCGCGACTTCGAGCTCCGAGCCGGAGGTGTCGACGCTGCCGCCCTCGAGACCGTCGCCGGCCAGCGCGAGCGGGCCGGTAAAGCCGTCAATAGCGCGGATGCTGGGGTCCTGCGAGACCGTCTCCTCGATGGCTTGGATGCTGACGGTTTCACTCCACTGCTGGCCGTTCGCATCCGTAATCGTCAGTTGGATCTGGTAGCTACCCGCGCCGTTGGTCTCGAAGCGGACTTCGTCGGCGGCGGGGTTGGTCGTCGGTCGCTCGCCGTCCGGGCCCCGAACGGTCGCGTTGACCGACTCGATGCCGACGCTGTCACTCCCGACGGTCGGTTCGACCGTCACCGACTCGCTCGGACCGGGCATCACCGTCGTCACGTCGATCGCCTGCAGCGCAAGCGCGTTGCCGCTAAAGGCCGGGTTTGTAATCGGAACCTGCGTGTCGGCGATGTTCTGGCCGTCCTCGCTCGAGGCGGTGATTCCGAAGGCGATCTGGGCGGTGTCAGCGTCGATCGGGAAGTCCTCGATAACGAGTTGGTCCGAGCGTCCCGTCCGCTTGTTGACCGACCAGTATTCCTCGGAGACAGTAGTCGTCTCGCCGGTCTGGACGTTGTTCGCGACGACCGACGCGCCGTCGGGTGCGAGGTCACCGTCGAAGGGAATCGTCGCGTCGACGGTGCCATCGCCAATGTCGGTCTCGGGATCACCCGTGTTGAGACCGCCCTCAATCTGTGTAATCTCCTGTCGCAGCGCCTCGATTTCGGCTTTGAGTTTGTCCGTGTTCTGGTCGGGATCGAGGGTGACGTTGATATCCTCCCGGTCAGTCAACCGCTCGCGGAGGTTTTCGTTTTCGTCTGCAAGATCCGAGAGTTCGGAGTGCAGATCCTCGATCTCCGTGCTGTTCATCTCGCTGGGCGGCTCGAGGTAGTCCGAAGCGATATCCGCGTACGTCTCGTTCTCGAGGAGGTTGCGAAGCCACTCGGACTTGTTCAGCGATTTGTCGATGCCTTGGAACGGGATCGAGTTGACTTCGACAGCGCGGATCGACGTCTCGTTGGCGGGTACGTCCACGCTCTCGGGCGCGGGCGTGATGTAGAACGACTCGTTGTAGGTCTCGAGGTTCGCGATTTGCTGCAGGTCCTCGAACGAGGCGTTTTCGACATCGGTGATGTTCATGTCCTCCGCTGCCGGGGTGTAGGCCTGGACCTGCAGCGTGTTCACGTCTTTCGGAACACTGAGGTTGAACTTCCCGGCGGTCCCGTTCTTGGAGTAGGTCGAAGTGGTTTTACGGACGATTTTCTCCTGCGTTGCGAGCTCGACGATTCGTTCGCCGCGCTGCGTGAGTTGTCCGGCGCGGTCCTCGAGGTCGCTAGTGATCGTTTGGATCTGTTGTTGGGGGTCACCAACTGAAATCGGGTAGCCGTTCGCCGGCTGGCCTTCTGGGTAGATGCGGTAGAAGCCCGGCGAGAGACTAACGCCTGCGGCCTCGTGACATTTCTTCCCGACGCTGACGCCAAGGCAGAGTTGTTCGCTTGTCTCGACGGTTTGCCGGTCGACGACATCGCTGTCGTAGCTCAGTTGTTCGATGACGATCGTGCCTGAGGTCGTGACGCCGGCCAGGTCCTCGTCAGCGTTGTCCTGAATGCGGTTGCCACTCGGTTCCCGCAAATGGATGTAGAACCTCTCGTCGGCCGGCGCTTGCAACCGCGGCGTCCCCAGATGCGGATTGTCCGTATAGCGGAGCGTCCCTGCACTCCCAGCCCAGTCGTCTTCCGTGTTGACGACGGGTACCTTCCCGTCCGAGATCGTCGACTCGACATCGAGATCCGGGTCGTAATTGAATGAATCGTAGTCGATGGACTCGACTTCCGATCGGATCTCCTCGGCCCGTTCCTTGAGGGTCTGGCCCTGGTCGGGATCGAGGTTCGATTCGCGAACACCGACGGCTTCGACGATCGTCCCGTTTGGAGTTGGCGACGGGTTCTCGCAGGTCGGGTTATCGACGGGGCAGGTCGTTACTTGCCCAGCAATTTGCTCCTTTTTATATCCGATCGTTGGATCGGTGTAGAGTGTATCTGCCTGACTACCGCTAAGTGTCTCATCATAGAGGCGGAATTCATCAATGTCAGCAGACGTCGAAGGTGTGAGTTCAATCTCTCGGTTGTACGAATAATCATTTGAACCACCCCCAGTCGACGCTTCTTGTACACCGTCAATATAGACGGCTGCGGCATCATTCCCGTCCGTGTTTAGTGCAACAACAGCGTGGTGCCACTCGCCTGTTGTTAGGTCACCAGTATCTCCCGTCCAAAAGTCAGAAGTGCCACTTGAATCCGTCCGCTTAACGTGGAATTCGGTATTCGACTCGATTGTTAACTCATATCCATACCCATTCGAGTCAGTTGCATCAACTATTTTCCCGTTGCTGGTTGTTCGGAACCAAAAGGAAAGAGTTCCAGCACGGTCATCGAATGTACCGGAGTTTGTTACACCGTTAGACTGTGCTGATCCGAGGAAAATCGCAGTAGGCGAGATATTTGACGAGATGTACTCAGAGTTTGACGGGTTAAACGGGACGCCCTGTTCATCGTCAATTGCATCCCCTTCGAAGCCCCACCTGAGAGTTGGCGATTTAACCGTCTCATTGTCGCTAGATTGGATCGTTGTAGTTGAGGTTGCAGTTGCAGTCTCAAACCCGCCAGCGAGAGACATCGCTGGCAGACTTACGACCAAAACCAAGACGAAAAATATAGCGACCGTCTGTTGACCACCGGTAGATGTCGTAGATAGGTCCGTCACTCGAGGGCGCGCCTGCCACATGGCCCGTCCGTGTCGGCGGACGAGCAGTCCAGCCAGTACCACCGCGATCGCCAGTCCGGCCAGCGGGCCGCCAATGAGTGCCGTCGCGGCGAACGCGAGTGCAGCCGCGATCGCGAGGGCGGCGATCATCGCGTACAGTTGGGGACGGGACAGCCGTTGCTCGTCGGGGTCGGGGTTGGTGTTGAACATTGGAAAATCAGGCCTCAGTTATCCACAACGACGCTTCCATCGTCGAACCGAATCCCGGCCGGCCGTTCGCCGAGTGCCCGGCCAACAGCAACTCGCGTCGCGTGTTCGAATAGATCCTCGTCACGCGAAGCCAACTCAGGCTCAGACTTCCACTCGAGGACTTTCTTCGCGAGGAGATCGCGCTTGTGCGGAATCTCGGCTTCCTCAAGACGGTTCGCGATGCGGAGGGCGTGTTCGGCGGCCTCCTGTTTCCCAAGCGGAGCGCGGCCTTCCTCCTGATCGATCGCGCCGCAGCGACAGACGATCTTTTCGGGTGGGTTCGCGCGCTTGCGCTCGAGAGGAACATCGAATTTAGCCGTCGGATCCTCGGCGTCGGGATCGTATAGCGGACCCTCGACGCGGGGCGGATGGACCGTCTCGACGGCCGCCGTTCGTTCTTGGGTCTGGCACAGCACCGTCTCCTGGCCGACATCGGCCTCCTCGAGCGCGTCGAACCCGTACTCGCCGTCCTCCGCGTAGCGGACCGGGATTGCGACCGTCCGTAGGGCGAACTGAACGCGGAAACAGCGCGAGCAGATCGTATGGTCGTCGGCGACATACTCCTCGTAGACTTCCGCTGGCTCGCACTCGAGCGTCGGGCGTTCTGAACGCTGTACTGACGGCTCTTGGGTGTGTGTGATGCTCATGGTTGAAAAGTCGATACCCGTGTCTGTCGTAACGCCTCACGGCGCACCCCGAATCCGGAGCACCGGGAGAACCCAGTTATCGGAAACGGGTAGCGGACACGAGTAAGTTCGTTCTTACCAATAACGACTAGTCCCGAATACAAGAAACTACCGCTTACAACAGTCTCAGAAAGTCATGAACATTCTCGAGAAGTCTCCGGCAGACGGGGTTGGCGAGAGAGTGCGTTCGTGAACGAGTAGAGTTTTTGACCCAGCACTGTGAGGGCGAAGATATGGGCGACGAGCCCGTCGGCGATCGCGACGATGATAGCTGGACGTCGGTCACAGCAAAGATCAAGGAAAGCGAACTCGAGACCCTGCAAAGACGGTTTCCGGACGTACCAAGCGATTCAGAACGGTTTCGACGCGCCGTCTGGTTCGTGACGGCGGTCTCGAATGCAGGATTCGCGTTCGACCACCCACCTGACGAAACCCACGAAGACGACGACTGGACATCCGTGACGACGAAAATCCACGTTCCACGGCTGGAGATGCTACGGCGGCGGTTCCCCGACCCGCCGAGCGATTCGGAGCGATTCCGCCGTGCGGTCTGGTTCGTCGACACTGTCGAGACAGCAGCATTCGAGTTCAACGATCGCGACGCCGGCGAAAACGAATCGAAATAGGGAGCCCCCGAGGACCTTGGCCGGGTTCGGGGTTCAATGAGTGGCTACGCTGCGGGGCTACCAAAAGGGTTCGGTCAACCATAGGATTTCGCGTAGATTTATTTCAATCCTGACGAATATGCGTCATATGGGTGGGAGTGGTCTATTGACCCGGTTGCCAGCCCTGACAAGACCGAGTATCAACACTATAGCCTGGATCTGTGCTGTGATCTCCTATGTGATCGGCGACACCGCGACCACAGTGTACTTTCTCAGTACAACGCCGGCGACCGAAGCAAATCCACTGGTTGAAACGCTAATTGGAAGTTATGGGCTGTGGGCGATCGTCGGGTGGAAACTCCTCCTATTCGGTCCCTTCTATCTCGTATATCGCCTCTCACCCGCATGGGCCCGGATTACAGTGCCAATTGTGGTAGCACTACTTGGAGTCGTCCTGACCGGATGGAATCTCTACCATGGGCTTGTTGTCCTCCAGTGCTGTGCATAACGTATTAGTCATCGTAATTGAAATATCGATTAATGAGTATTCGTCGGTTAAATCACTCCAATCGTGCCGTCTCGACCGTCCTCGGGATGGTCCTCATGGTCGGGATTATCACAATGTCCATGGCTGTCCTCGCGGCGGCGCTTCTCTCTGGCGGGTTGTACGACCACCAACCACGCGCGGAGTTCGTCTACCAAGAGAAGGCGAGCGGAGAGGTTCTCATCGGCGTGGAGAGCGTGCAATCGCTCGCTGCCGGCGACACTAGAATTCAGGTCAAAGGTGGTAGTGGTTGTGGGTCATGGGGCGGGAGCGGGTCACTTGAGAAGGGTGCCGTGACAGCCGTCGGTGACGGTAGCTGTTCGCTCGCAGCCGGTGACGTGATACAAATCGTCGGAGACAGCGTGCTACTGGATAGCTATAAACTGCGTGGCGTCTCACCCACATATGAACGGTGTTCTGAGAAATTCGAAGGGCGTCTTGCGGACGGTGAGATTGAGGTCACTGGCAATCTCAAGTGTGATATCGTCGGTGAAGACGGTGGTCGAACAGATGTTGACGTGATAATCGACGATAGTGGGCATCTTGATGGAACGGTGAAGCTCAACGAAGGTGGCTCGCTCAATATCGACGGCGGCGAATTGACCGGCCAACTCGAGACGGAAAATGTCCCGAGTATTGACGGCGGGTCGGAGATCAATGGCGATATGACTGTCGCGGAGGGCGGGTCCGGTGATACACTGCAACTCAAATCCGATACGCGGGTTGAGGGTAAGATCCACTCCGCGGGCGAGACGGTGAATCTGAAAGACGGCAGCGAAGTAATCGGCGACGTGACGGTCGTTCCGGCCCCCGGCGAAGATCCTGGGGACGGGATCGACCTCAAAGGGAATTCGCTCATCGATGGCGACGCGAACGCGACCGAGTACGACGTTGTGGTCGGTCCAGATGCAACGGTTACGGACGAGATTACCGAAAATCAGTAAGAGCGGTTAGTCGGTCCGGCCGATCACCGACGCGCCCGAGAGGACAAGTTCCGACCGCATCTTGTGGTCGTGTGACGTAGCGAGTCGGCCGCTCACGAGCCAGCAGTCCCGCGTCGTCTCGGACGGCAGCTCGCCGCGAGCGCAACAGGGCCCGCGCGTCGTCGCGAAGTCGATCACCGTGCCCTCGACATCGACGAGGATTTCGACGCGGTCGTTCGGCCGCAATGTCCGACCGCAGCCGTCACACAGCGCCGTCTGCCCGACGCCGACCGGGATCCCGCGGAGCATCGCCCGCTCGCGGCACTCGAGCGTCTCGGTCATCGATCGGCCTCCGGGCCAGCAACGGCCCGCGCTTCCGCGAGGAGTCGCTTCTGGCGCTCAGCATCGTAGTGCTGTCGGATCGATCGGGCCTCTTTCGCCGGGAGCCGGTCCTGTCGCTCGTCGGTCGGTCGCGAAGAAATATCGAACATCGATCGAACCCTCCTACCGATCGTCTCCGATGCGGGGTTCGTCCGAACGGACAGCCACGGACGCTTTGAAATTCAGCGGCTCGCCGTCGAAGACACACTTCGGAACCACGGCGACGCCGTCGGTCGGCGTGACGGCGTCGTAGTTGATCCGGCCCCAGTCGTTCGGGCCCACGTCGCCGTCGATTGCGGAGGTGTTGACCTCGAGTGCGTCGGCGTCGGTCTCGACCACGGCGGCGTCGTACATCCGTTCGGCGGCCTCGTCGGTGCTGGGGTCGCGGTAGAGGACGTGCAGTCGGTTGCGCTCGGTGTAGCCGCCGATCGCCGACGGGTTGCGCTCGAGTCGGCGCTCGTAGCAGAGTTTCGTGGCGACGAAGCGGTCGTAGCCCTCGAGCACGTGCTGGTCCCGTCCCATGCGGATCCAGTCGGCGGGCACGGGCGCGTAGAATCGATCAGGTTCGGTCGGTTTGTCGTCGGTACGCTTATCAGGTCGCGTCTCAGATTGACTCATGGCTTCTGATACCTCCGAAGCCGAGGTCGGCTGCTCTAACAGCCGGCCAGATTTTCGCGCTGGCGTCACCTCGGACACTAGCGTACTAGCTAGCCACCCACTTATAATTTAGGAGATAGTTACATCTCTCTGACTGTGTAGAAACCACCCACCGGTAATACTATACTCGAGTTACCTACCATATTTCATATATAATTTTATGGTCCGAACCTCGACATCTCGAGTGCCGTCGACTGACCGCATGAGCGAGCCACAGAACAGATCGATAGTGGGGCCTACCCCCCTCGGGCGCACTACACTCGCACGGTTCACTCGCGCGTTCCAAGCCCCGCGGCCTCGAGCGCTTGGTCCCACGTCCCCCAGCGCCGCAGGTACGGCGTCACCGACCGGTCGCCGCGCTCGTTCATCTCCGATTGGGATGGTGGCCGTCCAAGGTCGGTCGCGAGATCGCGGACAGCCTCGAGTAAATCGTCCTCGTCGACCCGCCGGCCTGGACGTATGTCCTCGGGATTCAACCCAGCTTGCTCACGGGCAGCAAACCACGACTCAAACCGCCGAAAATATGTCGCTGGATCATACTGTCCATGCTCGTCAAGATCCTCAACCAGCACCGGTTGACCGTACTCGTCGGCAAGCCGTTGCAACTCTAAAAGAAGGTCCTCATCGGAGACGTACTCGTGATTTGGGTCTAAGCCGGCAGCCTCGAGTGCGTCGTTCCACGACCCCCAGCGGTTGTAGTAGGGCGTACTCGAGTGCGGCCCGTCGTCGTTCATCTGCGAACGCGTCGGTGTCTCACCAATCTCAGCGGCAAAGTCGCGGAGATCCTCGAGATACTCCTCATCAGTCGGCATTAGTGTTCGATACCCAACTCCGAGACAAAGTAATCATCGACACTTACGGCGTCTTCGTGAACGTCGGCTTCGGCACCAAGCGTCTGAAAGAAGGTGGCCAGACTCCGGCGGTAGCGGTCTGAGCGGTTCTGGTGGTCGATCAGCCAGCGGTCGTTGAACTCCCAGTAGACTGCCCGATTCTCGAGATAGACGCGCGCAAACTCGCGTTGGGCCTCCTCAGAGACGTCAATAAGATACTGTGGGGCAACCGCTCGCGTATCATCGTCAGTCGGTGCATCAAGGCAGGTCAACAACCGACCAAGCACGGCCCCGTCATCGCGAATCGTCAGTTCGGTGCTGCGGAGACTGTCGTCAGTTCGGTGTTCTCTTGCCTCGAGTCCGAGCTGTGTCACGAGCGATTCGAAGCGCTCGCGATCGTCGCTTGATTCGATTCGAACATAAGGACCATAGGTCTCGGGTTTGATCGTCCCGCGTGAACACACCCATGCGACAAGCCGGTTGATCGGGTCGAATACCTCGCTGATTTCCGTCAGCGGCACCCACCCACGCGATTCAGCGGTCTGAATGCCCCGTACCGGATGCGGAATCGCTCCGTCGTCGATCCACGGCCGGACGCGACCGCGCGGGAGATCCAGTGCCGACGCCACGCCGCCAGGGCTCGCATTCGGATGCTCCCCCGTGTACTCGAGGACACGCTGGTAGTCAGTTACGAGGTCCCATGGGTCTTCGTAGGCGCGGCCGCTATAGGTCCGGGCAAGCATCGGCGGCGTGACGAGGACCGGCCGATCGTTCATACTCGAGTATTTGACACCGATCGGTTAATGATTGCCATCATATCCGATCAGTGTCCGAATCGCCCGATAGAACTACTTCAAGTGGGCACTGGAACCGAGATAGCAGCCGCTGATTCTCAGTTTTGAAAGCCCAATTGGTCGGACTATCAGGTACCTATATATGTACCCAGTTACCTGTCGATATTGTGCATCGGACGACGGCGGCAGGAAGCGGGGACGACTGGATGGATTCCCAATCCCCCGGGCTGCATCTCTCGGTTCGCCGAGGGACGCAAAAAGCCTTCCTACCGTTCACGGGCCGATGCGTGATTGAAATATGGATGGAAAGACAATCCGCAACAAGTTGATTGGATCGGACGACCAGCGCGCAGTGTCACCAGTTATAGGTGTCATACTTATGGTAGCTATTACCGTGATCCTCGCAGCCGTAATTGCTGCCTTCGTGCTGGACATGGGCGATCCAGGGAATAAGAGCATAAGCGCCAGCGCTGACATTGAGAACGGAGGTTCGGATGTCACTGTCGAATTGACCGCCGGTGGCAGCAACGTTGATGGTATCGCATTTGTCAACAGTAACGGGAAGATCGCTGTGTATGACGATAGTGTGAGTAGCACAGGCGCATCAGGGACATACAGTGACAGTGGTGATGGTACTGGTGACCTATCCGGCAGTGGCTCCACTGATTATACCGTATACGCTTACCAAGGGAGTGTTGAAGAAGACGGCTCTATCGATGACGCTGACGCGAACGTCGAACTCGGGCAAGTCACGTACGATCCCTAGCAATGATGCCTGAAGAACTTCAGTCAAAATTGGTCGGAGATGAGGAAGAGAGGGCTGTGAGCCCGGTTATAGGGGTCATACTCATGGTAGCTATTACCGTGATACTCGCAGCCGTGATTGCCGCCTTCGTGCTGGACATGGGCGATCCAGGGAACAAGAGCATAAGCGCCAGCGCTGACATTGGTGAGAACGAAACTGAAAATATCACTGTCGAGTTGACTGCCGGTGGTAGTAATATCGACGGGATCGCGTTCGTTGACTCGAGTGGGGAGATAACTGTCCACGACCCTAATCTCAACAGTACCGGTGCAAACGGTGTGTACGGGACAAAGATAGACAGTGGCAGTCAAGCTGCAGCCGGCGACGCTGATGCCGTGTTGTCCGATGATAGCTACACGATCTACGCCTACCAAGGGAGTGTAGAACACGGTGATTCGATTGACGACGCTGACGCAAGTGTCGAAATCGGGAGCGTTGAATACGACGCACCCTCACCGTAGCACCTTTCTCATCTTTTTGACCGCTGTAGACCAGATTGGACGACTACATTACTGTAGAAGTCGGATAGACTCGGCAGTGTAAGACCAGTCCCACTGTGCAGATAGTTGTCGGCTATACACCCCTCGAGTCCCCGAGTGGAACGGGTGGAATCACCCCCCAGTCAATTTATCAGACACTCCACCGAAGGAACACGATATGCACAGTGGCCCCCAGCGAGAGATTATCGGCGAGCGAGAGATCCTCCGGGAGAGTCACGACCCGGAGACGATCCGCTATCGCGACAGCGAGA
>NZ_LWLN01000002.1:300000-421898 GCF_001953745.1 Natrinema saccharevitans | reverse complement strand
GTCGAACTGTCGCCGGAAGTCGTCGGTAGACAGCGTCTCGAGGACGGCCTGGCTGGTCGAACTGGCCTCGTACATGCGCGGCGCTTCGGTGAGTCCGATCGAGGAGCCGACGCCCGCGCCGTACGGGCAGACGACCTCGTCGATGTCGAGTTTGCGGGCGACCCGGAACGCGTGCGAGGGCCCCGCACGCGAGCGCGGTCATCGAGAGCCCGCGCGTATCGAGCCCGCGGGAGGCGGCGTATCGCCGGAACGCCGTCGCCATGTTCTCGTTGACGACCTCGAACACCCGCCACGCCGCCTCCGTGACGGAGACGCCGAGCGGGTCGGCGAGGCGTTCCTCGAAGATCGAGCGGGTCTTCTCCGCGGCCAGGTCCATCCGTCCGCCGTAGAAGTTCTCCGGGTTGAGGTAGCCGAGCAGGAGCGACGCGTCCGTCACGTCGGATCCTCACCGCCCCTGTTGTAACAGATCGGGCCGGGGTCGGATCCGGACGATTCCGGACCGACTTCGATGAGTCCGACGTCGTTCACGGCGGCGATCGAGCCGCCGCCGGCGCCGATCTCGGTCAGGTCGATCAGCGGCGAGACGAGGTCGTAGCCGCTGCCTTCTTTGAACCGGTGGACGCGAGCGACGTCGGCCTCGTATTTCATCCGCACGTCGCCGTCTTCGACGATCGAGCCTTCGCAGTGGTGCCGCCCATGTCGAACGAGAACACGTCGTCGTTGCCGTGGTTCTCGCCGAAGATGCGCGAGGCGAGGACGCCCGCCGCCGGCCCGGACTCGACGAGCCGAATCGGCTCCGCCTTCGCCGTTCGAACGTCGACGATACGCCCGACGAGGTCATCATGTAGACCTCGCCCGCGAACCCCTCCGATTCCAGCTCCGAGCGGAGGAACTCGAGGTAGTCCGCCACGACGGGCGCGACGTAGGCGTTGATGACGGTGGTCGACGTCCGCTCGTACTCCCTGATGACCGGGACGACCGCCGAGGACAGCGAGACGTTCAGGTCGGGGTATTCCTCCGCGATGACGTCCGCCACGATCCGTTCGTGTTCGTCCGATTCGTAGGAGTGGAGCAGCGAGACGGCGACGGAGTCGACGTCGTGGTCCTCGACCAGCGTTCGGGTCCGCTCGCGGACTTCCTCGCGGTCGAGCGGTTCGACGACTTCCCCCGCGTCGTTCAGCCGCTCGTTCAGTTCGAGCCGGCGCTGGCGGGGGACCAGCGGATCGGGGTACTCCATCTCCCAGTCGAACATGTCGTACCGCGATCCGCGCCGCAACTCGAGCGTATCGCGGATCCCGTCGGTCGTCAACAGTCCCGTCGTCGCGCCGGTCCCTTCGATGAGCGTGTTCGAGACCAACGTCGTTCCGTGAATAACGGTGTCCAACTCTCCGAACGCGACGCCGTTCTCCTCGAGGATCCGGTGGGCACCGGTCAGCGCCCCCTCCGCTGGATTGGCCGGCGTCGTCGGCTCCTTGTCGACGGTGACGTCGCCGGACTCCCGATCGACCAGCGTGAAGTCCGTGAAGGTCCCGCCGATGTCCATGCCAAGCGTATACATGTACTGTTCGTCTCCGGTGTCCACAGCCGGTCCAATATATGTTGTGGTAACTGTTATCAATGGGCTACAGCGGCGAGGGCTGTACGGGACGAGGAGTACCGGCGGAGCGGTCGCTTCGGAACGGGGCGGTTCTCCGAGGGGTCGAGTCTCGGTCTCTCAGAGACGGTCGTCCTCGATGATGGCGAGCAGGTCCTCGATCAGCCCGGGACGGGGTACTGGAACCAGGCGTTGCGGACGTCGTCGCTCGAGCCGGTCTCGTACTGACTGGCACCCCAGCAGCAGATGGTGAGCATGACGAACGCCGAGAACGCCTGCCAGTAGCGGACGCGCTCGCGGTCGACGGTCCGTCCCGTCCGGCGCTCGTACTCGTCGTAGAACCACTCCCGCTCGAGCAGCGAACAGGCCAGTTCGGGCCGCTCGATCGGCTCGACGAGTTTTCCGGCGAAGTACCGCGTACTCGCGTAGCCGAGGTCGAACAGGGGATCGCCGACGCGGGCGAACTCCCAGTCGAGCAGCCCGGTGATCCGATCGCCGTCGATGAGGGCGTTGCCGATCCGGAAGTCGCCGTGGACCAGCGTCGTTTCGGGAACCGTCGGCGCGTTCGCGCGGAACCAGCGGATCGCCTCCTCGACCGCCGGCTCCCGCTTCAGTTCGGCGCTCCGGTACAGTTCCTCCCAGCGGTCGATCTCGCGAGTTACGGACCTCGTCGGGCGGGACGTCTTCGATCCCCGGAATCGGCCGCGCCGTCGATCGAATGGACGCCCGCGGCGGCGTCGACGAACCGGTTCGGAAGGGCGTCGGTCGTCCGAGTCCCACGCGTCGTACAAGTCCTGCCGGTCGCGCGGATTCCCACGTGATCGGCGGCTCCCCCTCGAGGTGATCCATGACGAAGAGGCCGCGTCCGAACGGCCCGCCGGTCTCGTCGAACCAGCGAACCCGCGGGACCCGGAACGGGTGCGTCTTGCGCCGCCGCGACCGTCTCGTACTCCGTCCGAATGTCGTTGCCGGGCAGCGACTCGTCGTCGATGTCGTGCTGGAGTTCGTTCTCGGCTCGCAGGACGAGCCGTTCGGTCACCTCGTCGCCTCCCTCGCGATAGCGAGCCGTGAACGACACCGTGTCTCGAGACCATCCCTCGGTGTGGGCGACGACGTCGTCGACGGTCACGCCCCCGTCGCCGAGTGTCCCGGAGAGATACGTCGAGAGCGCGTCGGACGAAAAGTCCGTCATTCGTCGTCCTCCGGCCGGAGTAGTCGGAGCTGCTCGTCGACGCGCGTTCGGAGGAAGTCGTACAGCGGTCGCCGGGCAACCGCCGCAGCGTCCCCGTCTAACTCCGCGTCGATCGTCGTCAGGACGTCGTCCGCGACGGCCACCAGCGTCTCCTCGACGTCTCTCGTCGGTCCGTCTGCGGTCTCGAGGTCGCTCCGAGCGTCGTCGACCGGCAGTTCGCACTGCCGACGAGCCGACGTCGTGTCGATCGAGTGCCGACTCGAGTTCGGTCAGGCCTCTCGCGGAGGGTTCGGCGCTGTACTCGAACGGCGGCCTCCCGCCCACCGACGTCGCCGGCCAAGAACTGGAGCGTCGACGCCATCGAGCCGACCTGTGCGTGGACGAACTCGTCGTCGGTGACGGCGGGTCGGACTTCCTCGCGGGTGAACGCCGCGAACCGGTCCAGTATCAGCTCCGGATCGAGGTATGGCATACCTTGGTATAGTACGGTATCGTTACAAAAACTGCGGGTCACCCCTACCCGAGGTAGTCGAACAGGTGCCCGGCGACGTTGCGCTTCTGGATCTCCTCCGATCCCTCGGTGATACGGTAGCGCCGGTGGTGACGGTAGACGTGTTCGAACGGCTTGTGGCGCGTGTACCCCTGTCCGCCGTGGACCTGCATCGCCCGGTCGGCGGCGTCACACGCCAGCAGGTTCGCGGCGGTAGTTCGCCATCGAGACCTTGTCGCTGACACTCTGTTGACTGCCCTCGTCGAGTTGCCACGCCGTCTTGTACACCAGGTTTCGAACCAGCTCGGCCTCCGTGTGCAGGTCGGCGAAGCGGGAACTGGATCCCCTGTCGCTTCGCGAGCGGTTCGTCCCAGGTGTGGCGGTCCTTCGCGAACTCGACCGCCTCGTCGATACAGTACTGGGCGGCCCCGACGCTCGAGGCGGCCTGCCTGATGCGGCCCTCGTGGACGAAGTACGACGCCTGCTGGAGCCCCTTTCCCTTCCTCGCCGAGGATCGCGTCGTCGGGAACGCGAACGTCGTCGAGGGTCACCTCGGCGTGGTCGGTCGGCATGTTGAACGTCCAGTGGAAGTACTCGACGTCGACCCCGTCCGCGTCCGTCGGCACCCAGAACGCGGTGATCCCTTCGTGGTCGCCGTCCTCGCCGTCGGTCCGAGCGAAGATGACGTCGTAGTCGGCGGTGTGCATCCCGCTGTTCCAGCGCTTGGCGCCGTTGATCACCCACTCGTCGCCCGCTTTCTCGGCCGTGGTGTCCATGTGCGTCGCGTCGCTGCCGTGTTCGGGTTCGGACAGGCCGAACGCGGCGGTGGTCTCGCCCTCGATGAGGTCCTCGAGGTGGCGCTCTTTTCGCTCTTCGCTCCCGAACTCGAGTACCAACTCGGCGACGTTGAAGTTGCCGACGACGGCGGCTCCTGCTGCAAGACGTTTGTGCAGGCCGACGCCCTTGCTGGCGAGGTGTTCCCGAATCACCGCCATTCCGAGGTTGCTCCCGTCCCGGCCGCCGTACTCCTCGGAAGCATGTACCGGTAGAACCGGCTTCGTCGGCGCGTCGGCGCATCTCCTCGAGCAACGCCTCCCACTCGGCCGTCGGCGTACCGTCCTCCCAGTTCGTCCGCGCGTCCTCGCGTCGATGATCGAAGAACCGGTCGTGTTCCCGCTGGAGGGGTTCGATCTCCGCTTCGATGAACGCGTCGAGTTCGTCGAGCAACTGCTGGAGCGGCTCCGGGATCCCGAAATCCATACATAGTGACATTCGGAGCTGATACATTAGCGTTCGGGTGGGACAGCGGTCCCGTTCGGTCGCCCGCGAACCGGTCGACGGACGCGTTCGGACTCGACGGCGTCCCCCCGAGGCGAACCGTTAATATCCGGGACGGTGACCACGGACCATGTCCGGACTCGTTCGGTCGAGAGACGAGATCGAAGCGATTCAAGAACGGATGGCGGAGAACCGATTCTACGACGCGAAGCAGGTGGCGATCAGGTTTCGCACTCGCGAGTCGACTGTCGAGCGGATTCTCCCGCCCGGTCTGGAACCGATCGAGGACCCGGTGATGCGAGCCGACGTCGTCGACGTCGGACGCCAGTAACTGCGTCGGCTCGTTCCGCGGCGGCGGCGTCTACGTCCGTGCGCAGCACGACGGCCACGTCGGAGAGTACTGCGTAACCATGCCGATGTCGACGGAGGAAGCGATCGCGTGGGGCCGAGAGCTGTTCGGCGAACCGAAGACGAAAGCTACCATCTCGCTCGAGCGCACCGGCGACGAGGTGCGCGGGCGAGTGAGCCCGTCGAGGCGAGTCGCTCATCGAGATCGACGCGACTATCGACGCGAAACGGGAACCCGAACCGACGTCGCAGACGGTCTATCACTACAAGGCACTTCCCGACGCGGACCGGGCGGGGGTTCCAGTTCGACCCGACGCTGGTGCGGGTCACGTTGGACAGCGATCTCGCCGCGTACGAGTCCGGTACCGGATCGCTTTCGCTGGGCGAGGGCCCGAACGGCCCGCTCAGTGACCTCGAAATAGCGGAAGTCCTCGGCGCGTCGTACACCGAAGCGGACTTGCGCACGACACAGGAGAACGTGACCACCGTCGACCCCGAATCGTTCCTCCCGTACGCCTTCGGGGCCGGACGCAGCAACGACTGGCTCGAGTTGGACAATCTGTCCGACTGAGCCCACAGTGTTGGCCGCTGTCCGGGTCGTCTGCGGTGGCTCCGTCCTTGTCCGGCGATTCCACTGTCCTGACTGCGCTGTGTTGATCGACCACGAGATCGCTCGAACCGAGATCCGATCCTCCACGATCTGGAGACCGATCTCGAAGCGCTCCGAGCGCGAACGCACCGGCGAGGACACCTCGCCGATCCACCGCACCGAGCCATAACTTTTTGAGTTATGTTATCATCAAACACTATATGGACGGACTCACAGTCGGCTACCTCGCGGAACGGAACGCGCGTACGCAGCCGGACGGCGACGCCGTCGTTCAACGAGCGGACGGTGAGCGAACCGAGGCGGAGACCTTCGAGGAACTCAACCGCAGGGTAGATCAACTGGCGAACGCGCTCGCGGAACGGGGTATCGAAGCGGGAGCGACGGTCGCGACGTACACGGGGAACCGAATCGAGACGATCGAGAGCTATCTCGCGACGATGAAGCTCGGTGCCTTGCCGGTACCGATCAATCATCGGTTCAAAGCCGGCGAGGTGAACTACGTTCTCGAGGACAGCGACGCGGCGCTGTGTATCTTCGACGAGGCCGGCCGCGAGACGATCGCCGGCGTCCACGACGAGTTCGATTCGCCGGTCGAGGAGTACCTGCACGTCGGTGAGTCGACACCGGCGTTCGCGACCGACTACGAGACGGTACGGGACGACGCGTCGGCCGATCCCGTCGACGTCGTCCCCGCCAGGGCCGACGAGGCGGCCATCATGTACACGAGCGGGACGACCGGCAAGCCGAAGGGCTGTGTCCTCACGCACGATAACGTCGTTCAGGCAGCGGAGAACTCCCTCTACGAGGTGAACCTCTCCCGCGACGCCCGGTTCATGGTGGTGACGCCGCTGTTCCACATCGCCGCGTTCGGGTTGTTCATGATGTCGTTCTACGTCGGCGGGACGACGATTCTGGTCGACGACTTCGAACCGGCGTCGGTCCTCTCGGTCCTCGAGGACGAGTCCGTGACGGCGACGTTCATGGTCCCGATGATGAGCCGTGCGGTGCTGTCGGCCGACCCCGAGTCCTACGACCTCTCGTCGTTCGAACACTACATGACCGGCGCGGCGCCCTCGGAGCGCTCTCTCAAGGAGGCGATCATCGAGACCTTCGACTGTAACCTCTACGACGTCTTCGGTCAGACCGAACTCTCGCCGTCGACGACGATGCTGCGCCCGGAGAACGCGCTCGAGAAGCCCGACAGCGTGGGGCGACCGATCATCAACGTCGAAGTCAAGGTCGTCGACGAGGCCGGCAACGAGGTCGAGACCGGCGAGGCGGGACGGATCGCCTACCGCGGTCCGACGGTGTTCAAAGAGTACTACGGCATGCCGGAGCAGACGACCGAGGTGTTCGACGACGATTGGTTCGTCTCCGACGATCTCGTCCGGATGGACGAGGACGGCTTCGTCTACTTCGTCGGCCGGGCCGACGACATGATCATCACCGGCGGCGAGAACGTCCATCCCGCGGAGATCGAGGAGGTACTCCACGACCTCGAGGGGGTAGACGAGGTCGCGGTCGTCGGCGTCCCCGACGACCAGTGGGGCGAACGGGTGAAAGCCGTCGTCGTTCCCGAAGACGGAGCCGCGCTGTCCGAGGACGACGTCGTCGACCACGTCGGGGCGAACCTGGCCGGATTCAAGAAGCCCCGCGAGGTCGAGTTCAGAGACGAGCTACCGCGGAATCCCACCGGCAAGGTGCTGAAGAACGAACTCGCCTGACCCCCGCTCGCGGACCGCCGATCAGGGCTCCACGACGAGCTTCCCGACTGCGTTGCGATCCGCCATGTCGGCGAACGCCCGATCGGCTTCCGCGAGCGAGTATCGCTCGTGGACGACCGGCTCGAGGGTTCCGTTTTCGACGAGTTCGACGCCGCGACCGATCACGTCCACGCAGTCTGGGAGTGTGATAAACCGGTGATCGCGGCGGTCGACGGCTACTGTCTCGCCGGCGGAAGCGATCTGGCGATGGCGTCCGACCTCGTGATCGCGACCGAGGAATCGTCGTTCGGCTACCCGGGATTGCGGATGGCCGGGGTCCCGCCGACGCTGGTCTACCCCTTCGTCACGAACCTCCACGAGGCGACGGAACTGCTGCTCTCCGGCAAGGTTGTCGACGCGCAGCGAGCGGCGGAGTTGGGAATGGTCAATCGCGTCGTTCCGCGGAACCGACTCACGGAGACGGTCTTCGCGGAGGTCGAGGAGATCCGGAAGATGCCGGGCGCGAACGTCGACGACGTTCGCGTCGGCGATCGGATCACGTTGAATATGGTCACTGCCTGCCACGACTGCCGCTACTGTGCGGACGGCAAGTACCACCTCTGCGAGCAGGGGGACGGCGGCGTCGTCGCCAGCCGGGGATTCGCGGATCGGATCGTTGTCCCGTCTTCGATGGCGGTTCCCGTTCCGGACGAGGTGTCGCTTCGCCACGCTGCGCTCGCGGAACCCCTCGGCGTCTCGCTTCGAGGCGTTCGCCGATCGGGCCTTGAGCCGACCGATCGCGTCGCGGTGTTCGGCGCCGGTCCGATCGGTCTCGGCGTCGTCGCCGGCGCTGCCGCGGCCGGTGCCCGTGAGATCTACGTCAGCGAACCGCGAGCGGCCCGTCGAGAGGCCGCGGCGGCGCTCGGAGCCGACGTCGTCATCGACCCGACTGCCGTCGACGCCGTCGAGGAGATTCAACGGGACACTGACCGCGTGGACGTCTCGTTCGAGTGTGCCGGAACGGCCGCGACGCTCACGGACGCGCTCCGGAGTACCGCGTACGGGGAACGGGTCGTCGTCCTCAGCGTTTTCGAGGAGGAGGTCCCGATCCACCCCAACGACGTCATGCAGGCGGAGCGGGAACTCGTCGGCTCGTTCGGGTTCCAGGGCGGCCCGCTCGCCTCGCGGTCGGAGTTCGCGACCGCGCTGGACTACGTGGCCGACGGGCGCATCGATCCCGAACCGATGATCTCCGGAACCGTTTCGCTCGAGGAGACCGAATCGGCGTTCGAGCAGCTTCGCGATCCCGACAGCGATCGTATCAAAGTACTCGTCGAGCCCTGATGCGAGTCGCGGTCGCGCCGTCGGTCACCGGTTCAGCGTGTGTATCGCCCGTCCGAGCGCGTTCTCGCAGGCCTCCATGACCGCCTCCGAGAGCGTCGGGTGCATGTGGACGGTGCCGGCGACGTCCTCGAGCGTCAGTCCCGTCTCGACCGCCAGTCCGAGTTCGCCGATCAACTCGGACGCCTCCGGACCCGCGATCTGTGCGCCGAGGAGTCGGCCGCCGTCCTCTCCGGCGACGACGCGGACGAACCCGTCCGTCTCCGACAGCGTGAGCGCTCGGCCGCTGGCGTCGAACGAGAACTCACCGACGACCGGTGAGTGGCCGGCGTCGCGCGCTTCCGCTTCCGTCAGTCCGACGGTCGCGATTTCCGGATCCACGAACACCGCCGTCGGGATCGCGGCGTCGCGAAGCGCGGCGTCGCCGCCCGACGCGACCTCCGCGGCGACGAGTCCTTCGGCGATCGCCTCGTGTGCGAGCATCGGTTCGCCGGCCACGTCACCGACCGCGAAGACGTGATCGCGACTCGTCCGCATCCGATCGTCGGTCTCGAGGAACCCGCCATCGGTCGGCGCCACGCCGACCGACTCGAGGTCGAGCGTATCGGAGACTGGCTCCCGACCGATCGCGACGAGGAACTTCTCGGCGGTCATTTCGAGACTGTTCCCGTTCGTCCCGTCAGTCGAGAGGGTGACGGTCCCGTCGTCCGCTCGAGTCCAGTCGGCCGCGACCTGACCGAACCGGAAGTCGACGCCCACCGACTCGGCCCGCTCCTTGACGGGCCGAGTGAGATCCGATTCGTACCCCGGTAACACGTCGTCTTCCATCTCGATGACCGTCACGTCCGTCCCGAGCTTCGCGAACACCGTCGCGAGTTCCGTCCCGATGTAGCCCGCCCCGACGACGACCAGCGAACGCGGCGCCGTCTCGAGCGCCAGCGCCTGCCGGGAGTTCAGAATCGGATCGGCGTCGAACGGGAATTCCGGGAGTTCCATCGGTCGACTCCCGGTCGCGACGATCGCGTTTTCGAACTCGAGTTCGGTGGGGGACCCGTCCCCCGAGGTGATTTCGGCGGTGTGGTCGCCCATAAAACGCGCCGTTCCCTCTCGCAGGGTAACGCCGTTCGCCTTACAGAGCGTTTCGACGCCGCCCGTGAGCTGGTCGACGACCTCGTTTTTCCAGCTGATCATCTCGCCGACCTCGACGAACGGCTCGGCGTAGATCCCCATCCGAGAGGCCGACTCGAATTCGGTGACGAGGTTCGATGCGGTCAGCAGCGCCTTCGAGGGGATACAGCCGTTGTTGAGACAGGTCCCGCCGATCCCGTCGCGGTCGACGAGCGTGACGTGGCAGTCGCGTTGAGCGGCGCGAATCGCAGCGCTGTAGCCGCCCGGTCCACCGCCTATCACGAGAACGTCAGTCGCTACCATACGCGGGAATCGTTCGAATCGCTTATAGTGGTTTGTGATCGCCGGGTTCGAAGGGCCGCTTCGCTGTCGCCTATTCGGGCCGACGTCGTTCTCCGTCTGACCGGCTCTCGCCAAATAAACTCTTTTGAGTATTACTTTCCGTTGATTTTGGTACTCGAATTGACACTCCCGAATATAACGACCTTAGTCCGTTATTTCATTCGGTCGAGAAGGGCGATTCCGATCAAAACCCAACTATCGTCGTTGGACACCGAAAGTAACCGAACTCGAAACGCGACGACGGAGACGACGGAACCCGGGACGGGTTCCGGACACGGTGGTCCGACTCGTCGATTAGAAGGCACTGTCTATAGTAGCCACTGAAACGATTTACACACTGATCGTGACGACATCGCGCGATCAGGTGTGCAATGACTTCCAGTGGCTACTATAGTTTAGCACCTCTGTTGGCGTCTGTCCGTTGAGTGGCTGGTGCGGTCGCTGCGTGTTATAGTAGTGTACAAACTGTTCAAGTAACTCTCTGACGGCCGCCCGACTGCCCACCCATGAATTATCGAAGCGGTCAACCCGCATTTTGAGGGTATGAAACCACTTTTCGATCTGGTTTCGAGCAACGTAGTCGAGGTGACCGTTTAATCCGAAACGAGAGACGGCAGTCAGATAGCCAGCACCATCGACGAGAACGCAGCCTCGGAGAGATCGTGTTTCCCGGCGAGTCCATGCAGAAACGCAGCAGTTGGATCGGTGCCTGCCGTCCGAAGAGTGCGAGATCAAGAAGGAGTTTCGTGCCAGGTCTATTGCAGTATCCGTCCAGATCGATCACCGTTAATACTGACAGCGGTTTCGTCAACCGCGACCCGCGACGGCGAAGCGGTCGGCGGGTCTGTCATGCTATCATCCAGCCAATATATTTACTGCTAGATCGCTTAATGAGAACGTTCGATACCGAGTGAACGAAGAATTGCTTGTGTCTATCGAAGTGAACAACCGGTCGCGTGGAGTCGGACGGCGAACGCTCTGATGGGCGTCGCCGTTCGCTCACGCTCCCGATATTCATCAAATTCCGCCGCGTAGCACTCGCTGAGCAGGTCTGCAAGCATAGTCCAAACTCACTCTACGATCTGCTCGTTCCTCAAACTGCGCTAAGTAGACGGTGCCTGAATCGGCGAAATGAACCCGACGTAATCCGTCGCTCTACACGACGTCTTTCGCGTGCAACTCGTCTATCTGCTCGCTGGTGTACCCGATCGCCTCGAGGATGTCGTTCGTGTGTTCGCCGAGGTCCGGCATCCGATCGGTTGTCGTCTCGAGGTCGCCGAACGAGATCGGGTTGTCGACGTACGGGACGGGACCGTCGTCGGTTTCGAGTTCTTTCACGAGGTCGAGGTGTTCCGTCTGGGGGTGATCGAGTACGTCGTCGAGTTCGTTGACGTCGCCCCACGGAATGCTGCTTTCGGAGAGGAGATCGGCCCAGTGATCACGGGGCTCGCTTTCGATGACCGATTCGATCGTGGACTCGAGTACGTCCCTGTTGTCGATCCTGTCCTCGTTCGTCTCGAAGCGGTCATCCGTGAGGAGGGCGGGACGGTCGATGATATCGACGCAGAACTCCTTCCAGTGGGCCTCGCTGAGGATTGCGAAATTGACGTACTGGTCGTCGGCCGTTTCGTACGGGCCGTACGGTGTGATCAGGTGATGACGCGTCCCCATTCGCTCGGGGAGTTCGTCGTTGTGCCAGTACTTGTGTGGGAAATAGCCCATCCAGGAGAGCATGCCCCCGAACATCGTGACGTCGATTTCGTCGCCGTTGCCCGTCCGTTCGCGATGGAACAGCGAAAGCAGCGTGGCGATCGTCCCGTAGGTCGCGGCGTTGATATCGCAGATACTGATCGGGATTTTCGCCGGTTCGTCGGGCGACCCGTTCAGGAGAATCGCGCCGGATTCGCCCTGCATGACGAGATCGTACGCTTTTCTGTCGCTGTACGGGCCGGTTCGACCGTATCCGGAGATGTTCAGATAGATCACATTCTCGTTGATCTCCGAGACGGAGTCGTAATCGACCCCGAGCCGCTCGACGACGCCCGGCGCGTAGTTTTGGACGACGATGTCCGCTTCGGCGGCGAGTTCGGAGAATATCTTCGATCCGTCGTCGGACTTGAGATCCAACTCGATGCTGAGCTTGTTTCGGTCGACCCAGACGTGGGCCGACGAGTCCCCGTAGACGGCCGAGTCCCAGTGTCGGTTGACGTCGCCGACGTCGGGACGTTCGACCTTGATCACTTCGGCGCCGAAATCGCCGAGCATCCGGGTACACAGCGGCGCACTCACGCCGCTCTCGAGGCTGAGAACGGTGATATCATCTAACGCGAGCATCGGTGCCCCCGTTTCGGTGGTCGCTTTTGGCCGGACGGCGTAGCGTCCGTGCGGGTACCCACGGTCTGAGCGACCGTCGACGGTTTCGCACGAAGGAACGAAGGTCCCGCTCGAACGGGGTAGCGAGTCCGCTTGCTACAATCGAACATACTGATGCGATTTCACTCGTCGACACACATATTCTTGTCGGATACGGCGGTCCCGCTCTCGACCCGACATTGGACCACGATACGTCCCGCCGGATTCCGGTTCGAACGGTACATTTTTGAGCGTCGTTTGAGATTTCACGGGTATGGTGGTAGGTATCAACGATATCGAGACCGTCGCAGTGATCGGTAGCGGACAGATGGGTCGCGGCATCGGTGCCGTGGCCGCGCTGGCCGGCTACGAGGCGTACATCAACGATATCGACGAATCACAACTCGAGGAAGCGAGAGAACAGATCGAGTGGTCGTACGAGAAGTCCGTCGAGAACGGGGCCGCGGCCGAGTCGGAGATCGACGACGCGCTCGAGCGCCTCTCCTTTACGACCGACCTCGAGGAGGCGGTCGGCGACGCGGAGTTCGTCACCGAGGCGGCGGTCGAGCAGCAATCGGTCAAGGAGGACGTCTTCGAGAACCTCGACGAGACGGCTCCCGAGGACGCAATCCTCGCGACGAACACGTCCGGGCTCAACATTACCAGGCTCGCCGAGACGACGGACCGCCCCGAGCAGGTCGTCGGGACCCACTGGTTCAACCCGCCGATGCTGATGGAACTGGTCGAAGTGATCATGACCGAACACACGCCCGACGGCGTGGCCGACACCGCCGAGGCGCTCGTCGACTCGTTCGATAAGACGCCGATTCGGTGCAAGATCGATATCCCCTCGTTCATCGTCAACCGGCTGATGCGCCCGTACGGCGAGGGGCCGGCCTGGATGGTCTATCGAGGCGAACACTCGATCGAGGAGATCGACTCCGCGATGAAGTACGCGGAGGGATTCCCCATGGGGCCGTTCGAACTCGCCGACTATACGGGCGGCATCCAGCTCCGGGTCGAGGGCGAACAGGACCACCTCGAGGACGATCGGCCGATGTCCTACGACACGGAGGTCTGCCCGATCCTCCATCAGCTCTACGACAAGGGGCGATACGGTCGAAAGGCCGACGCCGGCTACTACGACTACGACGAACGCGACGAGCCGCAGATCGCCGTCGATGCGGGCCAGGGCTTCGACACGCTGCTCGTCTGGGCACCGATCATCAACGAAGCCGCCAAAATGGTCGAAAACGACGTCGCCAGCGTCGAGGACGTCGACACCGGTGCCCGCCTCGGCGGGAATTGGCCGATCGGCCCGCTCGAGAAGGCAGACGAAGTTGGCACCGACGTCGTCCTCGAGAAGCTAACCGAAGTCGCCAGCCGCCACGGGGACACGAACAAACTCGCCGAGACGCTGCCGTGTGACCTGCTCGTCGAGAAGGCGAAGAACGACGAGACGTTCTACTGACCGCTTGCGATCGCGATCGAGGACCGTCGGTTGGTTTCCCGTTTTCTGCCGTGATCGCGGGAGTTCTCGGTGAGCGTGCCGTCTCCGTCCCTACATGAGGGTCGCCGGATACAACTACACTGCCTACCGACAGTAACTCGTCTCCACTTCCCGTACTGGAGGGCGTAGTATGATACTTTGTTCCGTATATAGAAACCGCCTTATCTCGCCGATACTCTCACTACGTTCGGCTGCTAGCGCACGGCGGTGGATTCACGCATGAATATCTTCGTTCCGTTCGTCCGAACTGGACACTGGGGCAAAGACCCAGCGCGTGCGAGACGACCCAGTTTTTACAACCATATAGATGTAAATACTCCTCGATACTCTCCTCGTCATCGATCGTAGATTCGATAAATGCCGGATTTAACGCCAGCTGAGTCGATGAAAAGGCGAATTCCGAAATGCGGAACGTATCGACACTCGATACGCCGCTACAGAACGACGCATGAATACCGTTCTATAGTAGCCACTGAAACGATTTGCACACCGGTCGCATAGCCGTTATACGATCGGCTGTGCGTTGACTTTCGGTGGCTACCCTCGTCCGCGGCCGAGTCGCCGTCAGTTCAGCAGCGACGGCGCACCGCCGCGTTTGAGCCACCGGGCGATCGTATTCTTCTGTACCTCGTCGGTCCCGCCGGCGAACCGCCAGCCGCGCTGGAGTCGGTACAGGTACTCGAGCGGGTGCCCCTGCTGGTAGCCGTTCGCCCCGCAGATCTGGAGCGCTTCGCTGATGACTGTCTCGGCGGTCTGTCCCGAAAAGAGGTTGGCCGCGCCGGTCTGTAGGGGATCGGGCACGCGGCCCCGTGCCACTGCGTCCTCGGCTGCCCGGTACGTGAGCGCGCGAGACGCCTCGAGGTGTGTCACCATCTCGGACAACTTCCACTCGAGGCCCTGGAACTCGGCAATCGGCTGCCCGAACTGTTCGCGATCCTGAGCGTACTCGAGCGCGTGTTCGAGCGCGGCCAGCGCCCACGTGTTCGAGATCGACGCGACGGCGAGTCGCTCCCAGTTGAGGGCCTTCAGCTGTTCTTTGAAGGCGTCTTCGCCGCGGGTGAGGACGTTTTCGGGCGGAATCACGACGTCTTCCATGTAGTAGTGGGTCTGTTCGTGGCCGGCCATGTTCGTGTAGTGGTTGCTCACTTCGACGCCGGGGTCGTCGAAGTCGACGATGACGGTGCCGAGTCCGTCGGGGAACTTCACCCACGTCACGCCCGCCGACGCCTCGTCGAAGCGTGAGACCCACGTCTTCTCGCCGTTGAGAACGAGGTCGCCGTCGCGTTCCTCGATCGTCGTGTTCATCGAGTGAACGTCGGAGCCGGCCTCCGGTTCGGAGATACAGATCGCGATGAAGTCATTCCCCTCGGTCAGCGGCGGGAGATACGCCGCCTTCGCTTCGGGCGTTCCGAACATATCGATCGCGCGCGGAGCGACCATATGCAGCGAGTTCAGGAACGACGCCGTGTCCGGGCAGACCCGACCGACCGCTTCGTTGAGGAGCATCGCTTCGAACTCGGACATCCCCGCGCCGCCGTACTCTTCGTCGAAGTTGATCCCGAGGAACCCGTGTTCCGCCAGCGTTTCGAGGTTCTCCCAGGGGGTTTCGCCTTGCCACTCGTACGCTTTCTCGGCGAACTCGTTTTCCGCGAGATCAGACGCCGTCTCGAGCAGCATCTGCTGCTCGTCGCTAAGCGAGGCCATGCGTTGAGGTATGCTGTGTCACGGTTAGTTCTTTCTATCGCTCGATGACGGTGGCTGACCGATGGTATCCGCGTATCGGCAAACGAACTGATCTCGTCGTTCGCCGAGACGCAGTGGTCGATAGCCGGTTGGCGACTCAGTCGCCGATCTCGTCCGGTTGTGTACCGATCCCCTCGGGCCAGCCCGGCGGCTCGGCCGCGGAGGGCTCGGCGTACTCGCGTTTCAGCACCATCGGCGTGCGCTCTAAGCTCAGGACGAGGTCGTCGTGCTGGTTGTACGCCCGCAGTTCCGTCTCGACGGTGCCGACGTGGTCGCGGGACTCGAGTTCGCGCTTCGAGCGGACCTCGCTCTCGGCGAAGATGGTGTCGCCGTGGAAGACGGGGTTGTGGTGGCGGATGTCGTCGTAACCGAGGTTCGCAGTGGCGTTGACCGAGACGTCGACGACGCTCATCCCGACGGCCGTCGCAATGACGACGAGTCCGTTGACGAGGCGCTCGCCGAACTCCGTCTCCGCGGCGTAGGCCTCGTTGAAGTGCATCGGGTTGAGATTCATCGTCACGTTGGTCATCCAGACGTTGTCCGTCTCGGTGACGGTGCGACCGAACGGGTGTTTGTAGATGTCGCCGACTTCGAAGTCCTCGTAGTAGCGGCCGTGCCAGCCTTCGACGAGTCGGTTGTCAGTCGTTGCGTCCGATTCGGTGGTGTCGTCGGTGTCGTTGGTCATTCGTGTGGATTGTGGAGTTCGGTGTCGCTCAGTACGAGCGGGGCAGTCCCAAGACGTTCTCGCTGATGTAGTTGAGGACGAGCTGTTGCGTAATCGGGACGATCCGCGTCAGTCGAGCCTCGCGGAAGTACCGTTCGACGTCGTATTCGCGAGCGACGCCGAACCCGCCGTGGGTCTGGACCGCGGCGTCCGCTGCGGCGAACGCCGCCTCCGCCGCCCGGTACTTCGCGGCGTTTGCCATCGCACCGGTTTCCTTCTGGCTCGCGCTCTCGATCGTTTCCGCGGCACCGTACAGGAGTTGTTTCGCCGCCAGCGTCTCGGTATAGGCCTCCGCGAGCGGGTGCTGAATGCTCTGGTTCGCCCCGATCGGGCCGCCGAAGACTTCCCGCTCGTTCGCGTACTCGATCCCGCGCTCGAGCGCGACCTCCGCGAGCCCGACGCATTCGGCTGCGATCGCGAGTCGTTCCTCGTTGAGTCCGTCCAGGACCTGATAGAATCCGCTCCCTTCGTCGCCGATGAGCCGGCTCGCCGGCAGTCTGAGGTCGGAGAACCACATTTCGTAGGAGTGGACGAAGCCGCTGGCCGTCTTCGGGATCTGCTGGATCTCGAGGGCGCCCTGGTCGTACGCGTCCTCGATGTCGACGAGGAACATGGAGATGCCCTCCGTTCGTTTGTCCACCTCCTCTCGCGGCGTCGTTCGAGCCATCAGGACGAGGTAATCCGTCGCATCGACCCGCGAGATCCAAATCTTCTGTCCGTTGATAACGTACTCGTCACCGTCCCGGTCGGCGCTCGTTTCGATCGACGTCGAATCGGAGCCGGCGTTCGGCTCCGTGAGACCGAACGACTGAACGGCGACCTCCCCGTCGGCTACTTTGGGCAACAGGTCCGACTTGAGATCTTCGTCGGCGTACTCGACCAGCGGCGTGCTGTTGTAGATACCGCCGTGAACTGCCTGAGCGGCACTGAATCCGCCGCCGTTCGCAGCGATCTCCTCCATCATGACGGCGACTTCCGACGTCGTCATGCCGGCACCGCCGTACTCCTCCGGAATCAGAATCCCCAACCAGCCATGGTCGCTGAGCGTGTCGACGAATTCGTGGGGGTATTCCTCGTTTTCGTCCCGTTTCCGCCAGTATTCCGTATCAAATTCCTGGCAGATCTCCCGGATACTATCCCGAACCAACGTTTGCTCGTCGGATAGCGGTACGCTATCTCTCCACGCGTGAACCATACCGGATCTCGAGTGAGCCAGCACATAAATCATGGGGAACTATCAAACGGTGAAGCGACAGGCAGTGGTCGATCGATCGCCGCCGGGAGTGCCGGGAGACTGTGTTCGAACATTCAGAACGAAGTGGGAAGCACCTGAACGCGAATTCACGGGAATCGTGGCGCGAGGAGTGCGATGATTGACGATATCGGTATCGATCGGATCGAGAAGACGTTCGACTATTCAGAACATTTAATGGGTGGTGGGAGCATATCCGCAGACATGCCCGAGAACAACGATCGCGGGCGGGTGAAAACGACCGTAACCGCGTTTCGAATCATCGAGTTACTCATGGAGGAAGACGGGATGGGGCTCTCCGAACTCGCTCGAGAACTCGACCTCGCGAAGAGTACCGTCCATCGGCACCTGTCGACCCTTCGGGACCTCGAATACGTCACGAGAGAGGACGACGTGTATCGAACCGGACTGCGGTTTCTCGAGATCGGCGAACGGACGCGAACGCGATCGGACGCGTACCAGCTCGCCGAGGAAAAAGTCGCGGATCTCGCCGCCGAGACCGAAGAGCGCTCCCAGTTTATCGTCGAGGAGTACGGCCAGGGCGTCTACATCTTCAGAGAGACCGGCGAACGGGCCGTACGCACCGATTCCGAGATCGGAAAGCGGATTCCGATTCACGCGACTGCGGCGGGGAAAGCGATTCTCGCCAGTCTATCGGACGACCGCATCGACGAAATCATCGACCAACGAGGATTACCGGCGTTGACCGAACACACGACGACGGACGAAGACGCCCTCTGGACGGAACTAGAGGAGATCCGCGACCGAGGATACAGTATCAACGATCAGGAGAACACGAGCGGGTTGCGGGCCATCGGCGTTCCCGTGCAGTACGAGACCGGCGAACCACTCGGCGCATTGAGCGTCTCCGGTCCGACGCATCGGTTTCGGGGGACGTTGTTCGACGAGACGCTCCCGAACCTCCTCCTCGGCACCGCGAACGAACTCGAACTCAACATTCAGTACTCGTAGCAGATCGGTTATCGGGGCACGCTCGCGTCTCGTTTCGGTCGTAGAGAGGGGACACCGGACGTCTTCACCGTTTCTTTACTACTATATGTGTGTAATCTCTGAGCGCGTCCGTCGATCAGATTCCGAACTGATAGTTCGATCATTTCGAACAGTGATCCGTCTATCACGTTCGCCGAGGAGTTCATCGAACCGAGGTACAGCTCCCGATTTCGGCCGGTATAGCGGACGAGTATCCAGTTACTCACGAGGACGGACCGCCGTGATCGTGGCGGAGAGTCGATGCAGTACTCGGTCGTACTGCAGATAGCCGGGAAACGGGCGTGTCGTTCGAAACTGACGGGGATTCCGCTGCTTCGAACGGCGTGATTCCGTCCCGGAACGGGGAGACGGTAACACTTAGTAGGAGTATGAAAATGGATAACTGATGTCAGGTCAGTCGTCAGCCTATATCGCAGGGGTGTACGAACACCCGACGCGAGAAGCGCCGGACAAGTCAACGATGCAGTTACACGCGGAGGTCGCACGCGGTGCGATCGGCGACGCCGGACTCGAGAAGGACGACGTCGATGCGTACTTTACCGCCGGCGTTCCGGAGTACGAGAGCGGGCTAAGTCCGTTGATCGTGGCTGACTACCTCGGTCTCGACGTCTCGTACGCCGATACGACTGACTTCGGCGGCTCTTCGTATATCAGTCACGTCGGCCACGCGGTAAGCGCGATTCGAGACGGAAAGTGCGACGTCGCGTTGATCACCCTGGCCGGTCGACCGCGATCCCGAGGACAGGCGACGGGTTCGGGCGCCCGCGACGTTCGGTCGGTACAGGACAGCTTCGAGCGAATCTACGGCGCGACGAACATCACCATGTACGGCATGGCCGCCAAGCGACACATGCACGAATACGGGACGACGCCGGAGCAACTGGCCGAAATTCGCGCCGCGGCGTCACATCACGCCCAGTACAACGAACACGCGATGTTTCAGGAGCCGGTGACCGTCGAAGACGTCGTCGAGTCGCGCGTCGTCGCCGATCCGTTACACCTGCTCGACTGTTGCGTTATCTCCGACGGCGGCGGTGCGATACTCGTCGTCTCGGAGGAGGCTCGGTCCCGTCTCGAGCGCGAGTGCGTCGAAGTCCTCGGCCACGGCGAGTCAATCGGCCATCACCGGGCGGGTCGAATCGATCTCACCCGGACGGCCGCGGAGCAATCCGGACGCCGAGCGTTCGACGAAGCGGGCCTCGAACCGTCGGATATCGACTACGCGTCGATCTACGATTCGTTTACGATCACCGTCCTCGAGGCGATCGAAGATCTGGGGTTCTGCGAAAAAGGCGACGGAGGCAAGTTCGTCGAAAACGGGGCACTCAAGGCCCCGAACGGAAATCTCCCGTTCAATACGGACGGCGGCGGGCTGTGTTCGAACCATCCCGCGAACCGCGGTGGGATGACCAAAGTCATCGAGGCGGTGCGCCAACTCCGCGGGGAAACGAACGAGGAAGTGCAGGTCGACGCCGACCTCGCGCTCGCACACGGTACCGGCGGCAGCATCGGGACCCGTCACGGGGCCGCGACCGTCGTTCTCGGAGGTGAGGACCGATGAGCTGGGACCCGCGACCGACGCCCGACATTACGCCGGAGACGGAGCGATACTGGTCGGCCGCCGCCGACGGCGAGTTACTCGTCCGCGAGTGCGACGAGTGCGGGCTGGTCTATCACTACCCTCGAGAACTCTGCCCCGACTGTTTCAGCGATTCCGTCAGTTGGCGGGAAACGAACGGAACGGGAACGGTGTACTCCTATTCGACGGCGCGCAAGATGGGGGGATGGCCCGACGAAGACTTACCGCTCATCGTCGCGTACGTCGAACTCGACGAAGGACCACGCGTGATGACGAACCTCGCGTGCGAGCCGGACGAGATCGAGATCGGCACTCCCGTCGAAGTCCGTTTCAGAGCGATCGAAGGGGCGGATGCCGCGGTTCCCGTATTCGTTCCCCGTCGGGAATAGCCGGGGAGTCACGCCCGTTTTGCCGGGCAGCGAAAACCGCGTCCGTTTCCCTGTCCGTCGACGTGCTCGGTCGGTCCGGTAGCGTCGACTCGCCGAGCGCGAGACGCGATCAGTCGCACGGGCGATCCCCTGAGAAGAGAAGCTATATGTGGGTATCACACACGTACGAAAACATGGCGACGGAACTCGGTAGTGAGCAGTGTTCGGACGTTGCAACGTTCGTTACGTCCCTTTCGTTCGAGGACGTTCCCGACGATGCCGTCGATCTCGTCGAACGGGCGTTTCTCGATACGATCGGCGTCACGCTTGCCGGAGCGGCTACTGACACCGCGAATCGGGTCCTCGCAGCGCACCGTTTCGACAGCGGTGAGACGACCGTGTTCGGCACCGACCAGTCCCTTCCCCTTCACGACGCGGTATTCGTGAACGCGACGGCCGGTCACTGTCTGGATTTCGACGATGTCGCGCTGGCCGCGATGGACGGCCACCCGAGCGTCCCCATGGTCGCGCCGCTGTTGGCCGTCGGGGAACGACGCGGCGTCACCGGTGAGGAACTCATCAGCGCGTACGCGGCCGGATTCGAGACACAGCGGTACGTTTCGCGTCCAATTAGCCCCGAACATTACGAAGACGGTTGGCACGCGACGTCGACTATCGGAACGTTCGGCACCGCCGCGGCCGTCGCACGATTGCTCGATCTCTCCGAGGCGGAAGTCGCTCACGCGTTGAACATCGCCGCATCGATGCCCGCGGGTCTCAAACGCAACTTCGGTTCGATGACGAAGCCGGTTCACGTCGGACAGGCCGCACGATCGGGAACGACCGCGGCCCTGCTCGCCGCAGAGGGAGTCACGGCCGATTCCGCCGCCGTCACTGGCGAAAGCGGGTTCCTCGATCTCTACAGCAGCACCGAGCCGGACGCCGACCAGTTGCCGGACCTCGGCGCCGATTGGGCGCTGTTAGAAGACGGAATCGACGTCAAGAAATACCCGTGCTGTTATTACACGCACGCCGCGATCTACGGTGCCGCCGAACTCGCAGCGGAACACGATATCGAGCCGGGAGAGATCGAGACGGTACGCGTAACGGCGTCGCAAGGGGCAGCGGACGCGCTCCACCACGCGGATCCGTCGACGGGGCTCGAAGCCAAATTCTCGATGGAGTACGTCGTCGCCCGCGCGCTCGTTCACGGCCACATCGGGTTGACGGCGTTCGACGACGAGCGGATCGACGATCCCGACGTCCAACGCGTCCGGAAACGGGTTTCGTTCGAGACGGACCCGTCCGTCGACTACGATTCGAACGCCGCGTGGATCTCCCTTTCCACATCGTCGGGCGCGGAACACGACCGCGTGCAAGAACGTCCGCCGGGGACGCACGCCGATCCGCTCACCATCGACGAACTCCGGGGGAAGTATCGAATGTGTGGCAACCACGCACCGGACTTCGACGCGACGGAACCGACCCTCGAGATGCTCACCGACCTCCGCGTCGTCGACGACGTGACCGAGTTGCTGGCACACTTCTGATTCGGTGCCCCGCCGTCGGCACTACTCGAGGCCGCTGTGATATTTCTCGGTGGGCCGAGCGAAACGGCGCGGACCGAGAACGGACGAGAACGGTCACCCGGTTCGGGTACCGATGGATTCAAACCGTCATAGCGTGATCCTCTGCCTGAAAGAGGTTACCAAACCACAATGAGTCACGTCCGTTACGACTGTACTGACGGCTATGCAACGCTGACGCTCGACCGACCCGACGTCTACAACGCCTTCAACGAGGAAATGATCCTCGAATTGAACGAGGCGCTCCGGCGTGCGCGCGACGACGACGACGCCTACGCTGTCGTCCTCACCGGTGCCGGAGAGGGGTTTTGCTCCGGTGCCGACGTTACCGACATGCCCGACTGGAGCGAACAGTCCAAAGAGGAGTACGGGGCCTATCTCTGGAGCGTGCAGAACGTCGTCCGTCAACTCCGGAATATGGGGAAACCGACTATCGCGGCGGTCAACGGCCCCGCGATCGGCGCCGGTTGCGACTTCGCGCTCGCCTGCGACGTCCGCTACGTCGGCGAGGACGCCGTCCTTCGCGAGGGCTTCGTCGGAGTCGGCCTCGTTCCCGGCGACGGTGGCGCATGGCTGCTCCCGCGATTGATCGGCGAATCGAAAGCCCGGGAGTACCTCCTCACCGGGAAAGATATCACGCCCGAAGACGCCCTCGAGTTCGGACTCGCCGCCGATGTAACGGCCGATCCACTCGCCGCAGCGCAGGAGTTCGCCGAGCGGGTCCACGGTCTCCCCGCGACGGCGGTGCGCTACACCAAGCGACTCGTCGATCCGCAGCAGGATTTCGAAACGTACTGTGAACGCGCCATCGAGTACCAGTGGGAGTGCGTCACCGACCCGGAACACGAGGAGGCGACGCAGGCGTTCAGCGAGGGGCGCGACCCCGACTACGATCGGGAGTTCACCCCCTGAACCGAATCGATCACCCAGCGGTCGAACGCTGCCGCCTCAGGCGAGCGGGGGGAGGCCGTCGCGTTTGAGAGCGGCCGCGATCTGGGTTTTCTGGATTTCGTCGGTCCCGGCGGCGAGACGGCGACCCCGGGCGAGCCGGTAGAGGTACTCCAGGGGATGGCCCTGCTGATAGCCGTTGGCACCGTGGATCTGCAGCGATTCGCTGACCACGTGTTCGACCATCTCTCCGGAGGTGAGTTTCGCCAGCGAGGCGTCCATGCGGTCGGGAATGCGACCCTGTGCTTCGGCGTTACTCGCCGCGCGGTACGTCAGCGCGCGCGAGGCCTCGAGTCGCTTGACCATGTCCGCGAGTTTCCATTCGATGCCCTGAAACTCGGCGATCGGTTGATCGAACTGCTCGCGTTGCTGGGCGTACTCGAGCGCCTTCTCGAGCGCGCAGCGGGCGATGGCGTTGGCGAGCGTGGCGCTGCCGAGTCGCTCCCAGTTGAGTGCCTGCAGTTGCTGTTTGAACCCCTCTTTGCCGCGGGTGAGGACGTGCGTCTCGGGCACTTCGATATCGTGCATGCGAAACTGCGTCTGGGTGTGGTCTGCCATGTTCGTATAGTGTTGCTCGATCTCGACGCTGTCGGCGTCGTCCTCGAGATCGACGACGACCGAACCCATTCCGTCGGGGAACTTCGCCCAGACGACCACGGCCGATGCGTGAGGAATATTACTGACCCAGACCTTCTCGCCGTCGAGGATCAGGTCGTCGCCGTCTTCGCGGACGCGGGTAGTCATCGCACCGACGTCGGAACCGGCTTCTGGCTCGGAGATCGCGATGGCAACGCTTTCATCGCCGGCGGTAACGCCCGGGAGGTACCGCTCCTTGATCGCCTCGCTGCCGAACATCTCGATGGCGCGAGGAGCGACCATCTGCTGGTTGTAGAGGTACTCGGCCGTGTCGGGACAGACCTGACCGACGGCTTCGATGCTGAGCATGGCCTCGAACTCGCCCATCCCGCCGCCGCCGTACTCCTCGGCGATGTTCAATCCGAGATATCCGCGATCGGCGAGCAGTTCGATGTTCTCCAACGGGAGGTCCCCGTCCCACGAGAACGCCGCGTCGGAAAATTCACGGCGGGCTAACTCCTCCAGTGACGAGACGACCAGTTCTTGCTCTGCTGAGAGGGAGAGCATACTGGCGATCACTAGCGCTACTGATGTAAAGTCTTCTGATACCCACAGTTCGGACGCGCTATCGTCCGGCGACGCTCCATCGTTCGTTCCCGTTTCGGTCGGGACATCGCCGTCGTCAACTGAACGTCCCTTCCCACGATGAATTCGACCTGCAGCAGATCAGCGTTCCGGAATCAGGAACGCCAGCAGAAGCATACCACCGGCGAACGCGGCCAGAACCGCGAACGCTTCGTCGAAGAAGCCGCGGTCGGCCGCCGCGCCGAACAGGGCCGGACTCGTCGCCCCGATCGTGAAACTGACCGACCGGAGAAAGCCGAACCCCGTTCCGCGCAGTTCTGCCGGAAGCGACCGGAGCATCGACGGTTCGAGTACCGTCGCGAACCCCAGTAACGTACTCACGAGCGCCGTCAAAACGGCGAGTGACCAGAAGCCCTCGACGACCGGGAGGGCGACGAGGGCGACCGTCGGCCCGCTCGCGACGGCCGTGAGCGAGCGCTTGATGCCGAATCGGTCGTACGCTGCGCCCGCGAGCGGCTTGATCAGAATGCCGAGCGCGAAGAACGTGCCGAACAGGAAACTGGCGACGGTCGTCGAGAATCCTTTCACGTCGACCAGATACGTCGGATAGAAGCTGGTGAACGCCTGCCAGACCACGAGTCCGAGGATCATCGCCGCGGTCGCGTACGTGACCGACGGCTGTCGTAGCACCGAACCGAGCAGGCGGAGGTCCTCGCGGTCGAGTCCGGACCCGCCGTCGGACGCGTCCGGCGCTCGAGGCGGGACGACGAACCAGAGGACACCGGCCACGAGCAGAAATAACGGGACGACGAAGCCGAAGCCGAACTTCCAGAAGACCGTCGCCGCGATGACGCTCGCGACCGGCGGCAGAACCGATTGGCCGGCGTCCTGCGAGGCGGCCGTGATGCCGTTTGCAGCACCGAGCCGGTCCGAATAGAGTCGCGAAAGAACGGTGTACCTGCCGACTGCGTACAGTGCCGTCCCGAACCCGAACAGCGCCGTCGCCGCAAAGAGGACGATCGTCGAGCCGGCGGTGACGACGAGCGTCAACGTGACCGCGGAGAGGACTGCACTCGTCGTGAGCGTGGTCCGCTCGCCGAACCGATCCGAGAGGACACCGCCCGGTAACTGGCCCAGCGCGTATGCGACGAACAGGACCGTCAGCAAGAGGCCGGCAGCCGACAAGTCGAGTCCGTACGCCGAACGCAGATAGGGAAGCATCACCGGGTAGATCATTCGGACGCCGATCGAGAGGAACCAGCCGCCCGCGACTGCAGTGAGAACTTTGCCGCGCCCACCGCTCCAGAGGTCGCCAGCGCTGCTACGTAACGCGGAGAGCGTCCCGACGTGATTGTCGCCCACGCTGAGCCATTTTTCAGTACCAATCATAAATATTCTGTTCTGCTCGAGCGATAGCGATCGGCAATAGTCGCTACTGGAACGACTCGAGGAGCGGGGATGGCTGGGGCGTTGCAACGAAAAACGACCGTCGGAGAACATCGCGGACCGCTCGGCAGGAGACGCAGCGCGGACCGAGCGGACGATCAGCAGAACGAACGGATGGTAGTCCGTGAGGCGTCACTGGACTCCCCGATCGGGTCGGATCGGTCGGACCGCGTTGTCTTCACCGTTGAGTCTCGGGCACCACCGCAACACGTGTCCGAACGAGCGCCCCGATTTCTCGAAAGCGAAATTCACAGAACACCGTTTCGTTACCTATTAATCAGGATATTAGTCCCGTATTTTGTTTATATTCGTTTGGCACAATACCCGAATTCGCTTGATATCCGTTGATAAATCAGTTATCTGCTCGAAATCGAGATCGGTTCGGTTTCCAGTCTGTAGTTCCGAAGCCGGTCAAATAACATAATTGTTCCACCGTTTCCACATATTACACTGTCTCGTCAAAGTGGCTTCAAACCGCTGTCGCGCGGTCGGGGTCCAGCGACTGTCAGGAGCGACCGAGAGACGGCGTCGACACGTCTTCCGACCGCCGTCGTCCCGACCCTGTCGACCGAATTCTCAGGAGTGAGCGAGATTCAACTCGAGTTCGTTGACGATACTACGAACTATGTTCGGGATTTCGTCTTTGAACTGCTCGCCGCGCATTCGGTGGCTCGGGCCGGCGACTGCGAACGCGCCGAAGACGTCTCCGTCGGGCCCCATGAGCGGAACGCCGACCGCGTGGAGTCCCTGTGTACTTTCGTCGATATTGAACGCGTACCCCCGCTCGCGGACCGTCTCGAGTTCGTCAAATAGCGCCGCTTCGCTGGTGATGGTTGCATCAGTCGCGGCTGGTAACCCGTGTCTGGCCACGATCTCACGGACGCGTTCGTCGGATAAGTTCGCCAGAATCGCCTTACCGCCGGCGACCTGATGCATGTAGAAGCGCTTTCCGACTCGGGCGCGGCTGAACACGCCCTTCTGACCGGCCTTCCGGCCGAGGATAACGCATCTCCCTCGCTGTTCGACGGAGAACTGGACGGTTTCACCGGTGAGATCCGCCAGTTCGCGAATCTTCGACTCGATGTACTGTCGCCCTTCGATTTGGTTGAGCGCGTAGCCGCCGACGTCGAGGAATCGGAGACCGATCCGGTACTCGTCGCCCTCTTTGACGACGTAATCGTGTTTGAGAAGCGTAATGAGGTGTTTGTGAATCGTTCCCTTCGATTTCCCGACCGTTTCGGCCAGTTCCGAAACTCTGGCCCCGTCTCGAGCCTGTAACTCGTCGATGATTTCGAGCGAGGTTTCGACACTCTTGATCGTCGGCGATCGCGGTTCGGAATCGCCGTGTTCGGCTTCGTCTCGGGGCATGCTACCCCACGTACGGACCGATCCGTAAAAAAGTTCACGCAAAGAAACTACTAACAGTTATGTTTCCTCATTCGATACAGCCGTCGATCTCTCCGAATTATTCGTCGGGAACGCGGACGGTAACGGAAAAGAGGTGGGCTTATACGAGGGCCCGCTGTAGATACTGATAGACCCGATGTCAAACGTGACGACGATGGCGTCTGCGATTAGCGACGCCGTTGACGACGGTGATAGTCTGTACCTCGCAGGGTTTACGCATCTGATCCCCTTCGCGGCAGGTCACGAGATCATCCGCGCCGGCTACGGCGATCTCGAACTCATCCGTGCGACTCCCGACCTGGTGTACGACCAACTGATCGCTGCAGGCTGTGTCTCCAAGGTAACGTTCTCGTGGGCCGGTAACCCCGGTATCGGGAGTCTCCGGGCCTTTCGACGAGCCGTGGAAGACGGCGTCCCGAACCCGATCGAGACCGAAGAGTACACCCACTACGGGATGGTGGCGGCGCTACACGCCGGCGCGGCGGACCTGCCGTTCATGCCGGTTCGGACGTTCGCCGGTTCGGACCTCGTCGATCAAAACGACGCGATTCGAACCGTCTCGAGTCCGTACGGAGACGACGAGATCCCGGTGGTACCGCCGATCGAGCCCGATGTGGCGATCGTCTCCGCACAGCGCAGCGACGAGGACGGCAACGCTCACCTCTGGGGAATCCCGGGCGAACAGAAAGAAGCGGCGCTGGCGGCTGACACGGTTATTTGCTGTGTCGAGGAGCTGTGTTCGACCGAGACGATTCGGAGCGATCCCAATCGGACGCTGTTTACCGCCGACGCGGTCGACTACGTCGTTGAGGTTCCCTACGGCGCACACCCGTCGTACGCACAGGGCTATTACGACCGGGACAACGCGGCCTACCTCGAGTGGGAGGAGGTCTCGAAGGATCACGAAGACACGCGGGCGTGGCTCGACGAGTGGGTCTACGGCGTCGACGACAGACGGGAATACGTGGAGAAACTCGGCGCGGAACGACTGCTGGACCTCGAGGTCGACTCGCGGTACGCGACGGCGGTCGATATGGGTGACTACTGATGGAGTATACGGACACGGAACTCATGGTGACGGCGGCGGCGGAACAGCTCGAAGACGACGACTCGGTTCTGGTCGGAATCGGCGTCCCGAACCTGGCCTGTAACCTCGCGAAGCGCAACCACGCACCGAATCTCGAAATGATCTACGAGTCCGGGACGATCGGCTCGAACCCGAGTTCGCTTCCCCTGTCAGTCGGCGATCCGGTACTCGCCTCGGGCGCGGTCGGCATCGAATCGATGCTCAACGGCTTTTCGTATTACCTGCAGGGCGGTCGGATCGACGTCGGCTTCTTAGGCGGCGCGCAGGTCGACAAGTACGGCAACATCAACTCGACCGTGATCGGCGACTACGAGGATCCGGCGGTTCGGCTCCCCGGCAGTGGCGGGGCCTGCGAGATCGCCAGCAACGCCCACCGGACCATCATCATCTCACCGCTCGAGGAGCGACGGTTCCCCGAGGCGGTCGACTTCGTCACCAGCCCGGGCTATCTCGATGCCGAGACCGAGCGGGACGACTTCGGACTGCGTGGTGGACCGGACGCTGTCATCACCGACAAGGCCATTATGGGGTTCGACGACGACGGCGAGATGATCGTCGAGCGCCTCCATCCGGGCGTCACCGAAGCCGACGTGCAGGCGGCCACCGGCTGGGAGATCCAGTTCGTTGACGACGTCGAACGAACGCGGGAACCGACCGACGAGGAACTCCGGTTGATCCGCGAGGAACTCGACCCCGACGGCGTCTACCTCGACTGACCGTCGACTCGAGCGAGACGACCACGGGACCTGCAATTTCTAGAGTCGCCGCCGACAGTCGCTGTACACCCGGTCGCACGACGGGTGTACGATCGGTGTGTAAGTCGTTTCAGTTGCGACTGTATCACGGGCGACGCGACCGACGGCCCGCACTGGCGTCGTCGGACGATCGCGCTACTCCGGTAGCCAGTTTCGAACGTCGTTACTCCCGGTTGGCAGGAGGAACGCACGGCAGTCGGCGTTCGGTCGAAAACAGCGCCGCGAGTCGGTTAGTCGCCTTCGGCGACGTGGCCGATGTTCGTCGTCTCCGCCATCTGTGTCTGCAACGCGATGAACAGTATCGCGGCTGCGACTGCCCCGACACGGGGCAGTAGTCCCGGCCACACCATCGCGGCGACGCCGAGTGCGACGTACACTGCGCGCACGCCGTAACTCAGTGGCGACGAGATGCCGAATGGGCGAGGCGCGCAGTTGAGCCCGTGAGTGATCGCGATCGCACCGAACAGAACGACCAGGCCGGAGGCGGCGGTCGTGAGGCCGAACCCGCCCGTCACGATCTCGGGGTTGTAGATGAACGTGAACGGGAGGACGAACAGCGGCAGCCCGAGTTTCAGTGCCTCGAGCGCGGTTCGCCAGAAGTTCGACCCGGCGATGCCGGCCGTGACTACCACCGAGATGGCGATCGGTGGCGTAATTCCCGAGAGGATCGCCGCGTAGAACACGAAGAAGTGCGCGGCGACCGGATCCAGCGCGAACTCGCCGGTCAGCGTCGGCGCGATCAACAAGGCGACGATCGTGTACGCGGCGACGGTCGGCATTCCCAGTCCGAGGACGAGACAGACGACCATCGAGAGAAGGGCCGTGAACAGGAGGAGACCGCCGGCAACGCCGACGATCGCGAGCGAGAGCTTCCCGGGCAGGCCGGTCGCGTTCAGCAGGTCGACGATCCCGTTGACCGCCGCGATGATGATCGCGATCGGCGCGATGGCGACGGCGCCGAACTTGAATCCGGAGACGGTGTTGTTCGCAGCGTCACGGACCGTCCCGACCGGATCCGCGTCGTCGTCGACGAAACTCAGCAGGATGGGGAGCCCGCTGCCGGTCAGGACCATCGCTGCACAGGTGTACAGCGCGGAGCTGATGACCGTCCACTGGGCGATCCCCAGCGTGTACAGCAGGACCGCGAACGGGACCCCGAAGCGGATCGTCTCGACGATCGGGTGGTATCCCTCGCCCAGGTCCTCGAGTCGACTCTCGATATCGACGCCGCCCTCGGGGAGTTGTTTGACCGCCATGTAGTGGACGCCGATGGCCACGGAGATGTAGAACACCAGCGCCGGAATGACGCCCGCAACGAGGACGTCGACGTAGCCGATGCTCGGAATGAGCGAGGCCATGACGAACGCGGCCGCACCCATGACCGGCGGCATGATCTGCCCCCCCGAGGAGGCGACGGCTTCGATGCCGCCCGCCGAGTCGGACCGCATCCCGCTTTCCTTCATCAACGGGATGGTAAAGGAGCCGGTCATCGCGGCGTTGGCCGTCTGAGCGCCGTTGATCGAGCCGACGATCAGGCTCGAGATCACGGCCGACTGGGCGACGCCCGACCGGAGGTACTTCGCCGTCCGGAACGAGAGTCGCATGATCAAATCGAACGCCCCGTAGCCCCGCATCAGTCCCGCGTAGAGCAGGAACAACGCGACTTTGACGGCCACGACCTGCGTGATCGAGCCGAAGAAGCCGTCGAACTCCATCGTCAGGACGTTGATGATCTGTTCGGCGGCGATCCCGCCGTGGCTCAACAGTCCGGTGATGAGGTTCCCGAAGTAGGCGTAGAGGATCGATGCGATCACGACGCCCGCGAAGGCGGCTCCGAACGACCGGTAGGTCAAATACAGGACGACGAGCCCGAACAGGCCGCCGATGATGTACTCGTATCCCAAGGCGTAGCCGATCCGCTGTGTCTCGAGGACATCGTAGTGTAACCACACGTACGCCGGCACGGCAGTGCCGACGACCGCACAGATCCACAGCCCGAGGCGCTCGAGACGGTTCCCTCTCTCGAGGGTCCTGAGTTCGTCGAGGACGTAGATCAGGACGCCGCCGGCGAGGAAGGCGACGCCGTATTTGGGCCGGGGAACCTGTTGATTGAGCGCGTAGAGCAGGACTCGTGCCCAAAAAAGCAGGGCGACGACCGTAACGAAGTTATTCAGCAGGTGCTCCCGTCGGAGATCAAATGGCGACCAGACGGGCGGTTCGCTCTGGGTCTCGCTCATGGGCGTCTATTCGTCGCCGCGCGTGTAGGCACTCATGTCGACGCCCTGTTCCTCGAGGAAGTCGTACGGACCCGGGTGGACCGGCATGTCCTCGAGGTACAGCGAGGCCATCGTCTCGGGATCGCTGTGATCGAGGTACGCCGGCTGGCCCTCCTGAATCGACTCGGTGTTCTCGTTGCTGATCCGCGCGAGTTCGTAGCCGACGTCTCGAGAGACGTCGCTGCCGAGCCAGAACTGGAAGTCCGCGCCGTAGACGTCCATCTGGTCCTGCTGGAAGTCCTGCTGTTCCCAGCCGTAGACGTCGAGTTCGCTGTGGCTCGTCCCGCGGGTGTCGTTCGCGGCTTCGACGAGGCTGTCGGAGAACTCGACGAGTTGGAGGTCGGCGCGGGCGTCGACTTCGGTCGCCCAGCCGGCGAGGTTCTGGAAGCCGGCACCGTACGCGATCAGCGCGTCGATGTTCCCCTCTTCGATGAGGCCGGCGACGTCGCCCGTGTCCGCGTTGACGATCGAGTCGGTGTCCTGGAGTTCGCTCCAGAGGCCGGCGTTCGAGAAGACGGCCTCGGCCTGTTGGCGAAGTCCCCACGACGGCGGTAGCGCCCAGAAATTGCTCCCGACGAGGTCGTCGGTCGTCTCGATGCCCGACCCGTTGACGGACAGCACGTGCATGTGCAGCGAACTGATGGAAAACATCTGGTTGGGGAGCGTATCCAGCGGCTGTTCCGCGAACGGCGGCTGGTCCTCCTGGGCCGAGGCGGCGATGAAGTTGCCTGCGGTCAGCGCCTGCAGGTTCCCCTGTGAGAACTGGCGCAGACTCGGCGGGTCACCGCCGGTTTCTTGATTTTGCCAGCGGATTTCGCCAGCCGGTTCGGTGTCGCCCGACTGCTCTTTGACGACGCGCTGGAAGGAGTTGCTTGCCGCGCCGGTCGTCGTCGACGAACTCGGGATGCCGACGCTCAGCGACGTTGAATTGCTGCTGCCGCCGAGACAGCCGGCCAGTGACACGGCTCCGATACCACTCGCTACCTTCAGGATGTCCCGTCTGTTGGTGGGAGTCATACACACTACCCGCTGTATTCTTCCTAATTAAAGCTTTGGGAAATGGCCGGAGTGGCACAAGCCCTGGACAGCGAATCACCCCACGGATCCACTACCACGAACGGAGACGGCGATACGCCCGCGTGAGCGGAACGTATAAATCGAGGCATCACCATCCCCGTGGTATGCAGCCTCTAGAAGGCGTGACTGTTATCGATGCGACACAGGCACTCGTCGGTCCGATGGCAACACAGACGTTCGGCGACCTCGGAGCCGACGTAATCAAAATCGAGCGGCCGGGACACGGGGATCTCACCCGCGCGTACAGTCCCGAGTACGAGGGGCTGTCAGCGTACTTCGTGAGTCTGAATCGGAACAAGCGAAGCCTCACGCTCGACCTGACGAGCGAGGAGGGACAGACCGTGCTTCACGACCTGATCGAGGAAGCCGACGTCTTCATGCAGAACTTCAGTCCCGGGAAGGCCGAAGCGTTCGGCGCGGACTACGAGACCCTCTCGGCTCTGAACGACGACCTGATATACTGCGACGTGTCCGGTTACGGCTCCAACAGCCCCTATAGCGGGAAGAAATCGTTCGACATCATCCTACAGGGCGAAGCCGGGATGATGAGCGTCACCGGCACCGAAGACCAGCCGGCTCGCGTCGGCATCTCGATCTGTGACGTCTCCGGTGCGATGACGGCAACGTATGCCATCCTGACCTCGCTGTACCACCGCCAACAGACGGGAGAGGGACAACATATCGAACTCTCACTCTTCGATACGAGTTTCCAGTGGCTGCTTTACCACGTGACGAACTACTTCGCCTCCGGCGAGGTACCACAGCGGATGGGAACGAAACACCCCAACCTCTCGCCGTATCAGGCGATCGAAACGGCTGACTCCCATATCGTCGTCGGCGTGATCAGCGAGGGGATCTGGCCCGACCTCTGTCGTGCCCTCGGTCGCGAGGAGTGGATCGACGACGAGCGGTTCGCGACGTTTACGGATCGAACCGAGAATCGAGCGGAACTCGACAGTCGTCTCGACGACATCTTCGCCGAGAAGACGACCGAAGAGTGGGTCGACCATCTCCGAGACTACGACGTCCCCTGTACGCCCGTCAACGACGTCGAGGATGTCGTAAACGATCCACACATCGAGGCTCACGATATGATCGCCGAGATGGACCACCCCGAACACGGAACGGTAAAAGCGCCCGCGAATCCGGTTAACTTCTCTTCACTCGAGACGACACACGAGCGCGCACCGCCGGATCTCGGCGAACACTCGGCGGAGATTCTCGGTGATCTCGGCTACTCGCCGGAAGAGATCGCGACCCTCGAGTCCGAGAACGTGATTTAATCACGCCAACCACGATCGCGGTACTCGAGTCGCGCGTTCGACGACCCGCTTTTTCGAGTCGATTCGGTTCGGAGACGGGTTCGTCTCTCGATTGCAGCGAGAAATCCGCCGCAGTCGATTCGACGGCGGTTGCAGCCGGTGATCGAGTCGTGTGACCGATTTCCATAGACGACGGTATCTCCGAATTCGTTTCGTATTCCGAAACTCGAGGACTGTGTGAGAGAATAAACAGCGAAAGCCGGCCGATAGCGCCGAATAACGCACATCATTCTCAACCAAAGCCTATATATTCAATATCGATCACACATCGTTCGATTGTCCTATAGAGCCAAATAAACAACTACTGACAACGTCCCATCTGTTGGTAGATCGAGCGAGCGAATGATCGATACGCGTTCGCGAACCGATTCTAAAAGAGCGGCGAGACGGACCGACGATCCGAATTTACAACCATATGAACGTATAGTAACGGTGGTCGAGTAGTACTTCCCCGAAGGAAACGGTGACAACCCTCACGGTAGATTCGAACGAACACAGTGTATTTCGAATAACGAAATCGCTTTCGAGAACGTGTTAGCGCGGTCGGTATCGTCGGCGGGCGTGCTAACTCGACCAGTAGACATTTCGTTGGGCGATAGAACGGCGGTCGAAGCCGATCTCGAAAATATTGCCACTGACGACAGTCACCACCGTTCGACCTCTGAGTCCGAGTTCACTCGAACGAACGGGCGAAGCCGTTTCACAACTCGAAAAACGGCCCATCGTTCGGTCGGTCGAACGGACCGCTCATAGCGTCGGCGGAGTCGAAAGTCGGTGCCGTACGGAGGGGAGAGGATAAGTATCTGGTTTACGAGGGTCGAATATGGACGTCAGCCAAGCAGTCATCGAGCGACTGACAGCGAACGGGATCGAGACGGTGTTCGGAATCCCCGGGAAGCAGACGCTGCCACTGAACGAAGCGATCGGAACACGAGACGATATTCGGTTCGTCGTGGCTCGTCACGAGACCGCCGTCTCTCACGAGGCGTGGGGATACGCGGAAACCAGCGGGAAAATCGCGGCCACGGCCGTCATCCCCGGCCCCGGGGATATGAACGCCATGAACGGGTTGAAAAACGCGCTCAACGACTGTACGCCGATGATCCACATCGCCGTCGAAACCGACCCCGAGATTCGCGGTGGTGACGGAATCCACGAAACGCCACCGAACACCTACGACAACGTTGTCAAAGAGAACCTGCTCGTCGAACATCCCGAAAGCACGATCGCCGTCCTCGAGGAAGCGATCGCGATCGCGGAGACCCAACCGAAGGGACCGGTCCGGATCGGTATCCCGAAGAACTTCCTGAAGATGGACGTTCCGCTCGCAACGCCGGCCGAGTACAGCCGCGAATCGGTATCGGGCGTCGCAGCCCGTGACGTCGAGGCGGCCGCCGAATCGCTGGTCGCGGCCGACGACCCGGTGATCGTCGCCGGCGGGGGCGTCCGTACCGCGGCCGCCGGCGACGAACTCCGCCGTGTGGCCGATCGACTCGGTGCGCCCGTGGTCACCACGTACAAGGGCAAAGGCGTCCTCCCCGACGGGGACGGCGGATACGTCGCTGGCAGTCTCTCCGGGAGCGCGTCGCCCGAACTGCTCGAGTTGCTCGCGACCGCCGACGCGGCACTGGCGGTCGGGACGGACTTCGACGCGGTCGCTACCCGCGCGTGGGACGTCGATGTCCCCGAGACCCTCGTCCACGTGACGCTCGAGCCCGACGATCTCGGGACGGGCTACGAACCGACCGTCGGTATCGTCGCCGACGCCGCTGCGGCGCTGTCGTCACTCGAGGACGCGCTCGCGGACCGCGAAGTCGACGCCAACGACGCTGTCGACCGCGCCTCCGCGGTTCGGGAGGCCACCAGTGACCGGCTCGAGGACCTGCGCGTCTCGTCGCCGCCGATCACGTCGGTGAGCGCGCTCGAGACCGCTCGCGCCGCGATCCCGGACGAAGCAGTCGTCGCGGTCGACGCGGGCGGCTTCCGCGTCTGGGGATTGAACGTTTTCGAAGCTGCGGGACCACGATCGTACGTCAACCCCGGTTCGTGGGCAACGATGGGGACCGGCCTGCCGTCGGGAATCGGCGCGAAACTGGCAAACCCCGACGACGACGTCGTCGTCCTGACCGGCGATGGCGGCCTCATGATGTGCGTCCACGAACTTCACACCGCCGTCTCCGAGGGTCTGCCACTGACCGTCGTCGTCTTCGTCAACGAGGACTACGCGATCATCAGCGACGACGCCGGCCGAAACTACGATCTCTCGAACGGTGAATACCAGTGGACGAACGCACCGATCGATTTCTCGACCCTCGCGACGAGCCTCGGAATGCGGGCCGAACACGCCGAGACTCCGGCCGAGATCGAGGAGACACTCGCGTCCGCGATCGAGGCTGACGAACCAGTCCTGATCGAAGTGCCGACGGATCCACGCGAACCGCAGGCCAGCGACTGGATGAGCGAGTAGCGTCCCGAACGCAGCCGTTCGGTCAGTCGTGTTCACAGTCCCGCGGTACCAGTGAAAGCCATGACACACCGCTCGCACGACTGCGGTACGGTCGGTGTGTCAATCGTTTCAGACGATCTCCTGTCCGTCAGTGCCGGTGGGACCGCGACCTCCTGCTCCCACCGGGAAGTTGGGACGGCAAACTGTGTCAGTGCGACTACAATCCCACATCCGCCAGTGCGATATCGTTGCGCTCAGTGTGTCGATCCGTTCGATTGTCACGACATCGAAACTACTCGAACCCTTCGCGATAGTACCGAGAACGACCGATTTTCTCCCCGTGGCTCGCGGAGGAGGTACTACTAAGTAGCAGTCAGTGCGAGTGGTGAGTATGTATCAGGTAGTCATTCCTATCGACACGAACGAAGAGCGAGCGATGCACGCCGTCGACGAGGGTAGTCGAGTAACGTCCGATGAGCTATATGATCCCGACGACCTTCCGACGGCTGTGAGAGTCGCGCGCGACGAACTCGAGGACATCGGAATCGAGACCGAAGTCGTCCGTCGTCACGGCGACCCTGCCGACGAGATTATCGAATACGCCGACTCGGTAGACGCGGACGTCCTGGTCGTCCCCACCCGCAAGCGCTCGCCCGTCGGCAAAGCGGTGTTCGGCAGCGTTACACAGGACGTGATCCTCGAGACGAATCGGCCCGTCACAGTCGTATAACTGCGTCGTTGGTGACGGCCGCCGGCGAATCTCGGGTCGGCGCTCGGCTGATTCAGTGAAACGATCGGTGAGCCAGCCACGAGTCCCCACAGTCGGGCCGACTCCGGTGAGAACGCTTCGTGTTCCGGGGCCGGTACTGCCGTCGCGGGTCACCGTGACTGGAACTCCGTTCTCTTAGTATGGCATCCGAGCGTCGATCCGCCGAATGGACCGCGAGCATAGGTGAGCGGAACTGACGACGCAGTCGTCACGATCAGTCACTACGAAGCATACAGTTATTTCACACCGGACGACCGAGGGGTAGGTATGCGAGATGCGTATCTCGTCGGCGCGGGGCAGTCGGACTACGGAGCCTTCCCCTCGGAGAGCTACCGGTCCCTGTTCCGCACGGCGTTCGACGCGGCGACGGACAGCGTACCGAAGGGACTCGAGGCCGACGACGTCGACGAGGCGTTCGTCGGGAACCTCGGGGTCGGCGGCCGCCAGCTGGGCCTCTCCGGGCCCGCGGTAACCGAACACGTCGGCCTCGAGGGGGTGCCGACGACGCGGGTCGAAAACGCCTGTGCGGCCAGCGGCTTCGCGGTACGACAGGCGGTGCAGGCCGTCAAGTCGGGGATGGCCGACGTCGCCCTCGCCGGCGGCTTCGAGGTCATGTCCGACATGAGTTCGGACGCGACCAAGTACTGGCTCGGCGTCTCGGGGGAAACCGAGTGGGAGCGCCTTTCCGGCACGACCTTCTCGGGCGTCTACGCCCAGATGGCCTCGGTCCACATGGAACGGTACGGCACCACGCGCGAACACCTCTCGCGGGTCGCCGTCAAGAACCACGAAAACGGCGCCAAAAACCCCCACGCGCAACTCGGCTTCGAGTGCTCGCTCGAGGACGCCCAGTCGGCGCCGGTCGTCGCGGACCCGCTGAACCTCTATCACTGCTGTCCGACCTCCGACGGGGCGGCCTGTGCGCTGATCGTCAGCGAGGACGTGGTCGACGAGTACACGGACGATCCGATCCGGGTCGCCGGCGTCGGCGCCGGAAGCGACACCGTCGGGCTCTTCCAGCGCGACACCTACACCGGCATTCCGGCCAGCCAGCGGGCCGGCGAGCAGGCCTACGAGATGGCCGGCCTCGAGCCCGACGACCTCGACTTCGCGGAGGTCCACGACTGCTTTGCCATCGCCGAACTGCTGGCCTACGAGGACCTCGGCTTCTGTGAGACCGGCGAGGCCGGCCAACTGATCGAGTCCGGCGCGACCGAACTCGGCGGCGACCTCCCCGTCAACACTTCGGGCGGCCTCAAGTCCAAGGGCCACCCCATCGGCGCGACCGGCGCCGGACAGGTCGTCGAAGCCTACAAACAGCTCTCCGGCGAGGCCGGCGAGCGACAGGTCGAGAACCCGACCCGCGGGCTGACCCACAACGTCGGCGGCAGCGGTGGTGCCGCCGTCGTTCACGTCTTTGAGCGCGAGGAGCGTAGCTCCTCGAGGAACTCGAGCGCACATCGTGCGCGAGAGAAGGAACAGGAGGTGGAAGCATGAGCGCGATCACCGGCGTCGGCGCGTACGCGCCCCGGTTCCGCATCACCAGCGACGCCTTCGAGGAAGCCTGGGGCCAGTTCCACGCCGCCGGCGTCACCCAGAAGGCCGTCCCCGCCGCCGACGAGGACGCCCTCACCATGGGCTACGAGGCCGCGACCCGCGCGCTCGAGGCGGCCGAGACCGATCCCGCCGACATCGACTGGCTGGCATTCGCCGCCTCGCGGCCGCCCGAAGCAGAGGAGGACCTGACCGCCCGACTCGGCGCGATGCTGGCGCTTTCGGAGTCGGCGACCCGCCACGCGTTCACCGGCAGCACCCGCGCCGGCACCCGCGCGCTCTGGGCCGGCCTCGACGCCCTCGAGGCCGACGCGACGACCGCGCTCGTCGTCGCCGCCGACGCGCCGCAGGGTGACCCCGACGACGGGATCGACCACGCCGCCGGGGCCGGCAGCGCCGCGTTCGTCCTCGAGCGCGAGGGCCCCGCCGAAATCGTCGATCGGGCGGAATACGCCGCGCCGTATCCGGGCACCCGGTTCCGCGACACCGGCGAGGACGAGACCCAGGGGCTCGGTATCACCCAGTACGACCGGCAGGCCTTCACCGAAACGATCGGCGGTGCCGTCTCCGGCCTCGAGGTCGACCCCGAACCGGACGCGGCCGCGATCCAGGCTCCCGACGGGAAGCTTCCCTACCGCGCGGCCGGCGCGGCCGGCGTCGGCACCGACGAGATTCAGGCCGCCGCGACGGTCCACGACCTGGGCGATACCGGCGCGGCGAGCGTGCCGCTGTCGCTCGCGACCGCGCTCGAGGACGGCGACGAGTCCGTCCTCGCGGTCTCCCACGGCAGCGGCGCGGGCGCCGACGCTCTGGTCGTCGCCGCCGACGGCGACGTGCCGGCCGTGACCGCCCTCGAGGGGGCGGATCCGCTCTCGTACGCGGAGTACCTGCGCCAGCGCGGGGTCGTGACCACCGGCCCGCCGTCGGGCGGCGGCGCCTACGTCAGCGTCCCCTCCTGGCGACGCTCGCTTCCCCAGCGCTACCGGCTCGAGGCCGGCCGCTGTTCGGCGTGCGGTGCGCTGTCGTTCCCGCCGGAGGGCGCGTGTGACGACTGCGGCGCGCTCGCCGAGTACGACCCCGTCGAACTCGCGGGCGAGGGGACCATCGAGGCCGTCACGACCATCTCTCAGGGCGGCGCGCCGCCCGAGTTCGCCGAACAGCAGGCCAAATCCGGCGACTACGCGGCCGCGATCGTCGCGCTCGAAACCGATGGCGGCGACGAGACCGTCAGCGCCCCGGCGATGGGCACCGACGCGGACCCCGACGCGTTCGGCGTCGGTGACCGTATCCAGACGACGATTCGCCGGATCTACACGCAAGAAGGCGTCACTCGCTACGGCTTCAAGATCCGGCCCGCAGGTGATTAGCACGCGTCTAACCCGTCATCGAACCTGATTTCCGTCCGGTGTTGTTTTTTAGCCGTCCGATAGGCTCGTGTTAGTTTGTAGTATTTGAGTAAACAGCCTCGGGCACGGTGGCCCGAGGCTTTTATGCGTTCCCTCAGCCGTGCGCTAGCACTCCCTGTTCCGCGAGGGAACGGGATGAGGGTGGGCGGCTTACGCGCCCCGACCCGGACAGACGCACCAACCGAACTTGCGGCTGGGTTTTGTGAGTCCGGTAATTCGTATCCGTATCGCCGAGTTTCGCCTTCTCGCGCCACGCGATGTTCACCGATGCGTTCCGATCGGCGTGGTCTTGCGCCACGTCACACTCGTCGTTCGGACACCGGAACCGCCGCCCCTGCCGACTGCCACGCTCGCCACAGCACGAACACGTCCGCGAGTTGTAGTAGGCATCCACCGTGTCCGTGGGTATCTCTCGCCACGTCGCCTTGTACGACACAAACCTCTCGAACTTGTGGAACGGCAGTTTGTGCAACCGACGGTTCATGTACGACCCGTACTGCATTTCGTTGCGGATACCACTCATATCCTCGAACACGATGACCGGGTTCGAGAACTGCTCTGCAAACTTCACGACAGCACGGGAGAGACGATGCAATACCCACTCGGTGAACCTTTCTTCCCTCTCACCGAATTGCCGATGAATAGTCGTTTTACCGTGTTCCTGACAGCGAGTAGTGATGGTGTGGTAGCGTTGGCGTTCCTGCTTGACTCGTCCGTAGTCGAGGACGAGCGTACCCTTCGTCTGCATCGTCTCGCGGTCGAGGGCGGTGAGAGCGACGTTGCGCTCGTTGATGTCCACGCCGACTACCGTGTCGCTAGTATCGGGTTCAGGAATGTTGAACTCGCGTGTGACCGTGACGTGTCACACGGTGGGGCGGGGAACTCGCACTGTTTTTCGTTTAGACGACGAAGGCTTGGAGCCACGATTTTGCTGTTGACAGTTTTGCGTGACTAAAGCAGTTTGAGAGCATAGAGATTCGGTTTTTTACATCTTAAAATATATGTTCAGCAGCGTTTCGACTTCCATGTTTTTGGTATCGAAATCGGAGCCCGGATCGACGGAGTGCAGTTTGGAGCTGTTTTGCTCCATCGACGAGAAACACGGCACCGTCGAGATCATGTTTCTCGGAGAGTTCTTGCAGGAACCGTTCTGTCAACACGGTCGTAGTCGTTGAATACAGCCGGAAATGAGGATTTCGTTCGTCTCTGGATCAACAGCAGTGTACAGCCAATATCGATGTTCGTGAAGTTGAGTCACTGTCTCGTCAAGCGTGATGTGATTCGGTTTCTCGTCAACACTGGCTGTAGATCGCACTTGTGAACCCAATCGTGAACGGCCTTTCGACTGGGCTCGACACCGAAATTATATAATTCTCGAACAGTATTCGAAAGCGATAGATTAGGAGGTGAAGTCGAATACCAAGCTCCATCAGCTGACGTGGTGTCCGCTCTCGCTCCACAAAACTCAAAGCGATCCAGTCGCTACACCCGCTGAGGCGGTCGGTTTTTGGCAGAGGCACCACAAAATCGTGCCGCCTCACTTTTCACGCGTAACGAAACAGCGCCGTTTCAATACTCTACCGGACTATACGGGCTCTTCTGTCAGTGCGTCCGCGATATCGAGTAATTGCAGGACAGCTGTATCACCGATGCGGTAGTAGGTCCACTTCCCCTGCCGGCGTGTTTTGACGAGGCCAGCGTCTTTGAGTTCTCGGAGGTGGCTCGCGACCGTCGATTGTGGGGCATCAAGGACGACCTGTAGCTCACACGCACAGAGTTCGCCATCCCTGAGGGCTTCGAGGATGCGAATCCGGTGTTGGTTCGCCAGCGCTTTGAACATCGTGAGCTGGCTTTCCACCCGTTCGTCGTCCGGAGCGAGTTCGAACAGCGACGTCAGTCGATTTTCCGGGTTCTCGTACAGTCGATCCAGCGTTTGTCGCGTCGATTCGGGTACTGAGTCAGTCATTCTCTCGTCTGTTTGTCTCCTTGATCGCGTCTCCAAGGGAATACCTGCTCGTATTTCGGGCCGAGTCGCCCCGTCGGTCGTGGTGACGTGCTAGTAGACGTCCTCAATCTATAAATCGGTGATGTTCGATTTGGCGAAGGTCGGTTGGGGGCACTCAGCTGGGCACGGCCTCGCGCAAAGCAATCTGCTGTGTTACAGCAGCAGATTGAACAGGAGCCCGATAAGCAGGATGCCTGTCGCGACCGTCGCTGCGAACGCGGCGATGAGCTCTTTTTTCATCACCTTCTTGAGGATCATGAACTGTGGGAGCGAAAGCGCTGCGACGGACATCATGAACGCAAGTCCAGTCCCGACCGGCAGTCCCTTCCCGATGAGCGATTCGACGACCGGAATGACGCCGAGGATATTCGTGTAGATCGGGACACCGACGGCGACCGCGCCGAAGACACCGAGCGGGCCGGACAGGTACTCGGTCACGATCGTCTGTGGAACGAAGCCGTGGATGACTGCGCCGAGTCCCACGCCGATCACGACGTACGGGATTATCTCGGTGATAATGTCTTTCGCCTCAACGTACGCCTGTCGTGCACGTTCTCTGTGCGTAGGCTCGTCGATGTCGACGTCTGAGTCACCGAAATCGAACTCTTCGATATACTTTTCCAGGCCGGCCTTGTTCAGGACGAACCCGCTCGTCATACCGATGGTGATGCCGCTGACGGCGTACAGTGCCGTCAGTTCGAACCCGACGACACCGGGGAGAACCACGAGCGCAGCCTCGTTGATCATCGGGGAGACGGCGAGGAACGTCATCGTGACGCCGAAGGGGATGCCCGCGCCGACCATTCCGAGGAAGATCGGAATTGTCGAGCACGAGCAGAACGGCGAGACGATGCCGAGCAGTGCAGCGAGGAGATAGCCAGTGATCGCTCGTTTGCCCGAGAGGTAGTCTCGAATCTTCTCCGGCGGGAAGTACGTCCGCAGGTAGCCCACGCCGAAGATGACCGCCACCAGCAGCGTGACGATCTTCAGCGTGTCGTAGACCCAGAAGTGGACTGCTGCTCTGGGTGCGCCAGTCAGGCCGAGCGTCTCGACGACCCAGGTAGCGAACTGCTCGAAGACCATCCTGTTACAGGTGCTCCTCGATGTACTCCTTCAGTTCGGCTTCAGACGGGTTCGATCCAGTGAACACCATCTCGTCGTCGATTTCGAACCCAGGCGTCGACATGATGCCTTTCTCCGCGAGCTTCACGGTGTCGCCTTCTTTCTCGACCTCGGCGTCGAATCCGTGTTCGTCGATAACGTTTTGTGTCTTGTCTTTCAGATTCGAACAGTTGCTACAACCGTCTGGTCCGTAGATTGTGACTTTCATTGTATCCCTCTGGCAACTCCATCACTAGCGGCGCCGCTGAAACCATAGTCACAGGCAACTGATCTCGTTCGACCTGTGATGGGCATGGTCCCACCGGGATTCGGAGCCACCATCCATATCGAATTTTCTCGGTTTGGGATAAGTACGTTTCGAATATCTTCGATTCGTCTTTGCTGCTGTCACCAAGCTAATAGTTGGTTTTGTTGAGATAGAATCTACCCTTAGATCGCTCGAGAGAGGCCAAAATTCTGTTATTATTAATACACTGTGTTCATTATGCTAGGTGAGTGGCCTCCATCTCAGAGATCTCACATTGACTTATACCGAATTGTTTGTAGCAAATTAAATAGACAGTCTCAAATAACGTCTTCGAGTCGTAGACAGCGCATCAACTACTCAGTGCTGCCGGTGGATGACTTTGGTCCGCTCGCTGAGATGAACCGATTCCGTTTTTCCTTTCTCGCTGAATTCATACCGTTTCTAGTAATATCTACACTCTTGAGCACTCATAGCTGTTATTATAGCCGGTACTAGTATTACTAACACTGAGGGTTCAACTCTCGCGCCGAAAACTGCTCCAGAAGGCAGGGGCAACCACGATTGCGACGGCGGGAATCGCTGGCTGTCTCGCTCAAGGAGGTGGGTCACTCGATTCCGTCACGGTCGCGTACGTCCCGATTTACCCGAACATGCAACACTACGTGATGGAACAAGAGGGGAACTACGAGGACGTTCCAGCCGATGTCACAACAGAGCGGTTCAGCTCTGGCCCCGGTGTTGTCAAGGCGTTCGCGAGTGGGGACGTCGACGTTGTATTCGCGACCTCGACTGCGATTGTGGTCCCCGTCTTGGGATCGAATCTAGTACTACCGACCGGGCTCGCGCACCTGGCACAGACGTTATTCCACTACGTCTCCGGCCTCCTTCTCGGTGCCAGTTGTGGTATCGGTCTTGGCCTGGCGATGGGCTGGAACGGCGTACTCGACGATTGGTTGCGGCCACTCGTCCGGATGCTTCGGCCCATCCCGCCGCTAGCGTGGGTCGTCTTCGCCATCGTCTGGTCGGCATCCCCACACCGTCGCCGCGTTCATCGTCTTCGTCAGCGCGTTCTGGATCAACTTCTACGGCGCGTATGGTGGCGTCGAGGGCATGTCGAGCGAACTCACCGATGCCGCGTCGACGCTCGGCGTGGAGCGCGACCTATCGATGCTGAAACTCGTCGCGCTCCCGAGTGCGGCACCCCAAGTGCTGACCGGGTTCCGGACGAGCATTGGTCGCTGCTGGATGGTCGTCGTCGGTGCCGAACTGTTCGGCGCACCAGGCGTCGGCTACGAGATTATCAACGCCTCGAACAGCCTCGCGATGGCGACCAGCGTCGCCTACATGTTCCTCATCAGCCTGGCGTTCCTCTGTATGGACGTCGGGTTCCGACTACTCGAACGGAGTACCAAAAGACAGACGACGAGGATCAGCGGGTGTTAGCGACAGTTACTGCCGTCTTCGGATACGACGAGCCGGAGATCGAACGCCGAACGATGGAGATCCGTCACGAATTCGAAGCGGCGATCCGATCGAACTCCCACAACTGCCTCGAGGAGAACGCCGGCTGTGTTGAGACGTTCGTCATCGAAGCTGCGTACGATGATACACTGCGATTTATCGGGACCGTTCGAGGAGCAGACGAGTCAGTCTCGGTCGAATATACGGTCGTTCCTGTCGATACCATAAGCGCGGAGATCAGCCAACAATAGATCGTAAAGTAATACACGATGCGCACGAGCGTCAACATCCTTGGACGGCGGGTTGGCAGTACTCGAAGACCACCGTTACTGTACACATATGTTTTTGCCCGTCGATATTTCGCCCCTGAAACTCTTCGAGTAGCGTGCGTGTGCCTTCGCGTACGACCTCGCTTCGGCCACTGTACCCGTGAGCGTTGGCGAACTCGTCGATGCGTTCGAGTAACGCTTCAGGCATCGAGATACTAACGACGCCTATGCACTAAAGTTTTATCCTGTATTATTAGTTTCTATCATGGTTAGATAGCTAAACCGTAATAATTAGTATTATAGTTATGCAGATTCACAATCCGAGTATGCCGTTCAACAACCCGATCCCGGTAACAATCCTCAGCGGAAGCCTCGGTGCCGGAAAGACGACGACGCTCAACCACATTCTCAGTAGCGAGCGAGAACTGAACGCCGCCGTCGTCGTCAACGACATGGGGGAGGTGAATGTCGATGCTGACCTCGTCGAACGCGAGTCGGAACTCACACAGAGCGACGAGGAAATCATCGAGCTGTCGAACGGCTGTATTTGCTGTCGACTCCGCGGAGACATGCTTGACGAGGTAGGGCGTTTGGCAAAAGAGCGCGATTTCGACTATCTCCTCGTCGAATCGTCCGGAATCAGCGAACCGATTCCGGTCGCCCAGACGTTCGCCCGCGGGTTCGAGGACGCGGAGTTCGACCCCACGGGCGTCTACGAACTCGATACGATGGTCAGCGTTGTCGACGCACACAGCTTCTGGCAGGGCTTCGACTCCGGTCAGGTACTCACCGACGACGGTATGGAGCCGCAGGGCAATCGTGTCCCCGAAGAAGCCCTCATGGACCAGATCGAGTTCTGCGACGTCCTCCTGTTGAACAAGTGTGACCTCGTCCCGGACGACGAACTCGAGGAGATGGAGGCCGTCCTGCAGACGCTCCAGCCGCGAGCGAAGATCATTCGGACCGAACACGGTGTGGTCGATCCCGAGGAGATCCTGAACACGGGTCGGTTCGACTTCGAGGCAGCAAGTCAGTCCGCCGGGTGGAAGCACGAACTCCAGCACGGCCACCATCACGAGTCAGCCGCCGAGGAACACGGGGTCACCTCGTTCGTCTTCGACGCTGACCGCCCGTTCCACCCGGAGCGAATCGCTTGTCTCTTTGCTGATCTCCCCGACGGAGTCGTTCGCGCGAAGGGCTTTTTCTGGTCCGCCGGTCGCGAAGACATCGCGATGGGGCTCGACAAAGCAGGCCAGTCGGTCCGGGCCGGTCCGAAAGGGACGTGGATCGCCACGCTCCCGAAGGCCCAACAGGAGCGCTACTTCGCTGCTCGTCCCGGCATCAAAGAGGACTGGGACGACCAGTGGGGCGACCGCGGATCAGAACTCGTGTTCATCGGCCGCGAATTCGATCAGGCGAGACTGGTCGAGCGATTGGAAGACTGTATCCTCTCGGACGCAGAGATGGCGGAGGACTGGAACGAGTACCCGGACCCGTTCACCGCCGACGAACAGCGCGAACTCGCACTGGCCGACGACTGATGGCCGTCGACGAGCAACCCCCGGTCACGATCCTCAGCGGCGGGCTCGGAGCCGGAAAGACGAGCCTGCTCAATCACCTCCTCACCGTCGGCGGCGAACAGTACGATATCGCCGTCCTCGTCAACGACGTCGGCGAGGTAAACGTCGACGCCGACCTCATCGAGAACGGCTCCGAACTCTCGATGGAGGATGGCGGTGTCACGGAACTGTCGAACGGTTGTCTCTGCTGTGGGCTGCAGAACGAACTCGATCAGGAGCTGAGACACCTCGCGTTCGACGAGGAGTTCGACTATCTGGTCATCGAAGCCCCGGGTATCAGTGACCCCGTCCCCATCGCCCAGCGGTTCGTCTCGCCCGCACGTGCGTCGGCACTGTACGATCTCGATACGACCGTCACGGTGGTCGACGCCGCACAGTTCCATCAGGCGTTCGTCGATGGCCGCCCACTCAAGTCGACAGACGACGACGCCCGACCGCTGTCGGACCTCCTCGCCGAACAGGTCGAGTTCTGCGACGTACTCGTCCTCAACAAGTGTGATCTCGTCTCCGAGACAGAGCGCGAAGCAGTCGAACGCGTCGTCCGAACACTCCATCCCGGGGTCGACATCGTCCGAGCGACCGAAAGCACCGTCGACCCGGAACGAGCTCTCGGAACGGGCCGGTTCGATCAAGACGAGGCCAGTAACTCCGCCCGGTGGAAACAGGCACTCTCTCCCGATCACGGAGACGGCACAGACGTCGATTCAGACGAACACTACGAGAGCCAGACGGAGGCGGACGACCACAGTCACGAACACAAACATGGCGACGACCACGACCACAGCCACGGCGAAGCGCACGACCATCGTCACCCACCAGAGGAATTCGGTGTCGACTCGTTCGTCTACGAGCGCCACCGGCCGTTCCATCCCAAACGCTTCAGCGAGTGGCTCCGTTCGTTCCCCGATTCCGTCGTCAGAGCCAAGGGTCACCTGTGGGTCGCTGGCCGCGAGCGCTACGCCCTCGACCTGAGCCATGCGGGAACACGGACCCACGTCGGGGTCAACGGGCGGTGGGCGGTCACACTCCCCGAGTTCCAGCGCGAGTCCTACCGCGAATCGCGGTCGGACCTCCACTGGGACGACCAGTGGGGTGACCGCGAAGTGAAACTCGTCTTCATCGGGGCTGGGATGGACGAATCCAGCATCGTGGATACGCTCGACGACTGCCTCGTTTCGGAGACAGGGATGGAAGACGACTGGGAGGCGTTCGAGAATCCGTTCCCGGGGACGATGGGGTGGTCGCAGCCCCCGATGGAACAACGCCTCGTGGTAGGTGACCGCCAGTGATCCGGAATCGTCGCAAACTCTATCCAGCAGAGGATCGACGGACGACGGATACCGACGGTCACGACTGTATCGACCCGCTTGGCGTGGCCATCGTAATCGAAACTGAGTGATCTCGAGTTCCCGATGACGACCGATCCCGAAGAACTGCAGGCAGCGTGGGAGACGGCGGCCGCGGAAGTCGCGCCGAAAGCGCGAGAGGCCGACGCGGCGTTCGTCACGCTCGGCGATCCCTGTATCTACTCGACGTTCGGGCACCTGCGTCGGACGCTTCGCGAGCAGCATCCCAGCGTCGACATCGAAGTCGTTCCCGGTGTCAGCAGTGTGACGGCGTTCGCTTCGGTCCTCGGGGCCGACATCGACGCTGGCGCTGAACTGACGCTACGCGAGGCGACCGACGGAGAAGCACCGATCGGTCCGAATCGGTTGATCCTGTTCAAAGTGACTGACGCACCGACGACCTACGAAAAGATGACTGAAGCAGGATACGAGGTGACGTTCGGACGGCGACTCTTCATCGATACGGAAGAGACTCTCGTTACGAACGACCCCGACGAACTGACCGATCGAAACTACTACACGCTCGCGTACGCAGAGAAACGGGAGGCGACCGGGTCTGCGTGATGGGCGGACGCTGTCGGTCGTCCGGGTAGGACCAACGTGAAGTGGCCTCAGGCGATGACGCCGAGGGTTTCTATAGTAGCCGCTGAAACGATTCACACACTGATCGCAGCGCCATCGTGCGATTAGGCGTGCAATGACGTTCAGCGGCTACTATAGTTCTTCGGTGGAGTATTCCGCGCGGAGTTCTTCCGTCGAGTGTTCTTCGAGAACCTCCGCTCGCTCTTCGTCACTCATCCCGGTCAAGTCGCTGAAGCAGTGGCACATTGCAACCGTATCTGAGAGCCACAGCTACTAAATGCCTGTTAGATCCCTTCTCAGGGTTATGTAATCGGAATTTGAGGCAGTAACGAGTAGCAATTCCAGGACCTAGATTAGTCATCCAGCTATAGATTATTAAGGGTATCTCCTAACCTATGATCTATTATTAACTCTGTTGTTAAATATCATAGCTCTTATTACCTAGCGAGGTACAGTTAATAATGCATGCCGCAGTACACTCGACGACGACTCATCGCGACTGGACTCGGTGCCGCCACGATCAGTGCTTCCGCGGGTTGCCTGGGCGATAGCAACTCGAATCAGGGAGCGACAGCACAGGCGTCATTTTTTGTGTTCGGTGACTTCGCGAGTGAGATCGCCGGCGGCGTCACGACGGCGGAGACACTCGTCCCGATCGGCCGACACGGCCACGGTTGGGAACCGGGACCCAAGATGCAGGGAACCGTCCTCGGCTCGGCCCTCTTCCTCTACGGGATGGAAGGATTCCAACCGTGGGCCGACGATCTCGTGACGAGTCTCCGTGACGACGATGCCGATGTCGACATCGTCGCTGCCGGTGCTGGTATCGACCTCATCGAAGGTGGTCACGATCACGGTCACGACGAACACCACGCGGGGGAACACGAGGACGGCCACGACGGCGAGGGAGAATACGGCCACGGCGGAGAGACTCCCTGGGTGTGGGCTGGTCTCTACCACCTCGAGGCTGGCTCCTACACGTACACGTTCCACGACGGACCAGACTCCAAGATGCAGCTGGCCGTCCTCGAAACCGAGGAGGGCGGCGACCACGGCATTCACCACGCCGAGGAGGCGGCAACGCACCTCTACGGCAATCACGACACGCACACGCCTGTAGAAGACGGCGGGACACTCACGCCGTCCAGCGAAGCGCTATATCACCTCCGGTTCGCGGACTCCGGCGAGACGACGTTCACCCTCGATGTCGAAACGGAGGGCCATTACGTGCTGTTCGGCCAGCACGTTCCCGCGGAGTTCGACGCGACGCTCACCGACGACAGCGGGTCGGCTATCGAACCCGAGGTGACCGAAAGCGCCGGCGAACATGACCACGGGGGAGAGCACAATCACGAACACGAAAGTGACCACGAAGGTGACCACGAACACGAGAGTGACGGTGACCACGAGGGCGATCACGAAGGAGAGGATGGACACGGGCACAACCATTCCGGTGGGACCGACCCGCACTTCTGGTTGGATCCCGAGCGCGCGAAGCAGGCGGTAGACAACATCCAGAGCGGATTCGTCGACGTCGACGGCGACAACTCCGAGACCTACGCGGAGAACGCCGAGACGTACCGCGATCGACTCGGCGAACTCGACGATTCGTTCCAGTCGACGCTGGAAAGTGCCTCGAAGGATGTCGTGTTCGTCGCCGGTCACAACGCCTTCCACTATCTCGGCCAACGCTATGGCTTCGAGGTCCAGACCCTGACGGGGCTGTCGCCGGACGACCAGCCGACCCCGAAAGACATCGAGCGGGCCCAGGAGATCATCGCCGAACACGACCTCGAGTACGTCTGTGCGGATCCGCTCGAGTCCCAGACGGCGGCGAACCGGCTCGTCGAGGAGACAGACGCCACCGAGATCCTGCCGCTAACGCCGATTCCGGGTCAGACCCAGGAGTGGGCCGACGAGGACTGGGGCTACGTCGATATTATGGAAAACGTCAATCTCGAAACGCTCGCGACGGCCCTGGACGCAGAATGACCGAATCCACGTCTGGCGACCCCGAACCGGAGTGGGACGGGAACGCCGAACCCGGGCCGTCCGATCGTCCACGTTCGGGAGTAACGGCACTGATCGCCGGTCGATCCCACAGATCCATCTGTACGATTTATCCGCCGGACGTGGCTGCTCCGTATCGATCGACGACGTGGATAACGGCGTACGGGGACTCGTTCGTCGACCTCGACGACTGCCGATGACGACCGCAACTGCAAAGAGCGAACGGTCGGCGAAGCCACTCATCAGCGTCGATAACGCCACGTTCGGCTACGGAGAAGTTCCGGTTCTCGAGTCGGTGTCGATCGACGTCGAACCCGGGTCCTTCCTCGGATTGGTCGGGCCGAACGGGAGCGGCAAGAGTACGTTGCTCGATCTGATGCTCGGCCTCCGCCGGCCCGACGACGGGACTGTCACCCTGTTCGGCGAGCCGGCAGACGAGTTTGATGCGGGCGAACGAATCGGATACGTCGCACAGGACGCGACGGAAGCGGCGCGCGATATGCCGATCACGGTCCGAGAAGTGGTCGAGATGGGGCGCTACCCGCGGCGACTCGTCGGCCGATTCTCGAGTAAGGATCGGCGAGCGGTCGAAGGGGCGATGGAACGAGTCGGCATCACCGATCTCGCGTCGCGTCGCGTCGGCCGACTGTCCGGCGGCCAACGGCAGCGAGTCTTCATCGCTCGCGCGCTCGCGTCCGAGGCCGATCTGCTCGCGCTCGACGAACCGACGGTCGGCGTCGATGCCGAATCCAGAGAGGAGTTCTACAGCCTCCTGGCCGACCTGAACGCGACCGGGCTGACCGTTATCCTCATCGAGCACGACATCGGAGTCGTCACCACCTACGCGACTGATATCGCGTGTCTCAACCGGCAGCTGTACTTCGACGGTGACCCGAGCGCGTTCGTCGAAACGGACGCTCTCGAGCAAGCGTACGGAACTGACCAGCACGTCCTCCACCACGACCACTGACCATGATAGGAGCCTCCGCTCTCGACGTAAGCCTGCCGTTCGACGAAGCAACGACCGTCCGACGGATTGGTGGCATACTCCTCGACGGCCTCGAGTGGTTCCTCGACCACATCTTCGGCGCCGGACTGGACGTGCTGGCCGACCTGCTCGGCATGCCGATGCTCGGGTATGCCTATATGCAGCGGGCCTACCTCGCTGCGGTGTGTATCGCCGTCATCGGACCGCTCGTCGGCACCTTCCTCGTCCATCGGGAAATGGCGATGATCGGCGATACGCTCGCACACACTGCCTTCGCCGGCGTCGCCGTGGGATTGTTCCTCAATTCGGCCCTCTCGCTCACGCTGTCCCCGCTGCTCACCGCGTTCGTGGTCGCAGTCGTCACGGCACTGCTCGTCGAGTTGCTCGTCGAACACGCTGGCGCGTACAGTGATACCTCACTGGCGATCGTCCTGACTGGGGGATTCGCCGTCGGCAGTATCCTCATTACTGCAACCGACGGCGGCATCGCGGTCGGCATCGACGCTTACCTCTTCGGCAGTCTGGCGACCGTCTCGATGGAGAACGTCGGTATCCTCGTGTTGATGAGCGTCCTCGTCGGTAGCCTCGTCACGCTGGCGTACCGGCCACTCCTGTACGTCACGTTCGACGCGACGGCCGCCCGCGCGGCGCGGCTGAACGTTCGCTTGTACAAACACCTCATGGTCGTACTCACGGCACTCGTCGTCGTCAGCGCGATGCAAATCATGGGCGTCATCCTGGTCGCTGCGATGCTCGTCGTTCCGGTCGCCGCCGCGGCGCAGGTCGCTCGGAGTTTCAAGCAGTCCATCTTGCTGGCGATCCTCGCTGCCGAGTTCGCGGCGATCGCCGGTGTAACGCTATCGTACGTCTACGGGATCGCGGCCGGTGGCTCGATCGTCGTTGCGGCGATCGCAGTGTACGCCGTCGCCCTCGGCTTCCAGGGACTGTCGCATCGTCTCCCGACCGTGCGACGGCTCCGCAGCCAATGGCCCGGAGGGACCCGAGACGAACTCGAGGCCGACGGAGGCGAGCGAGAGTGACCGACGACGGACCGGACGCCGATCACACGTCGAGCGGTCGACAACCCTACGAGTGCGTGATCATCGGTGGCGGCATTCACGGAACGTGCCTGGCGAACTATCTCCTCGCCGAGGGGGAGTACAGTCACCAGGATCTCCGTCTCGTCGAACCCCGCGAGCAGTTACTCGCGTCCTTCGTGGCGAAGGCCCGTCAGTGTGGACTGCGGACGCTCCGGTCGACGTTCGTCCAGCACATCGACACGGAGCCGTTCTCGCTCGAATCGTTCGCGGAGGGGGCGGGTCGGGAGGACGAGCTCGTCTCGACGGAGAACTATCCGAACCGACCGACGCGCAAACTCTTCCTCGATCACGCCCGCTCCGTCATCGATCGGCGTCGCATCGAGGAGTGTCACCGCCAGTCGAGGGTAACGGGAGTGACGAGGACTGGGACGGGTGACCGACTCGAAGTACGGACGGACATGGGGACGCTCGAGGCTCGCCGCGTCGTGCTGGCCATCGGACTCGGTAGCTCGCCGACGGTTCCGACGTGGGCGACGTCACTCCCCGACGACGCCCCGCTCGTACACGTCTGGGACGACGAGTTCGATCCGATGAAAGCAGCGGAATTTGCGGGACCCACGTTCGTCGTTGGGGGCGGCATTACCGCTGGGCAACTCGCCTGCAGCCTCTCGGAACACACAGACGTGACACTCCTCTCGCGTCACGACCTCGAGGTCGAACTGACCGAAGCCGACCCGTACTGGATCAACTGGCGACACGTCGAACGGGAGATCCACACGCTCCCACCGGGATCGAAGGCCCGTCTCGACCGGATCCGAGCCGCTCGCAACGATGCGACGATCCCCCCGTACGTCGAACGTCGGCTGGACGAGGCCCGTGACTGTAACGGCCTCGACATCCGCCGGGGCGAGATCGCGTCTGCATACGCGACGGACGACGGATTGCTCGTGCGGTTCGACGACGGCACGACCGCAACGATTGCGCAGGTCGTCCTCGCGACCGGACTCGATCCGATCCCGGAACACCCCTTGGTCGGATCCGTCGCCGAATCGTTGTCACTCGAGCGTGGGGCCGACGGCTTTCCGGTCCTCGACGACCGGACGCTCGCGTGGCGAAGGACCGACGGCACCCGTTCTGCGGTGTCCGTTTCGGGAGCGCTCGCAGAACCCAGCGTCGGTCCCTTCGCCCGGAACATCGTCGGCGCTCGTCGAGTCGCGGAGCGACTCCTCGCGTCACGACAGGGGCCCGGTTCGGAGAGAGTCCCGTCGGCTCCCAGAGGGAGGTCCTGAAATACCGTCGAACGACCTCACGCTCGCGTTCTCGTTACGGGCTCTCGAGTAGTTCGGACGACCGAACCGAGTACTCTAACACGCCTCGACGTGGACCAGCGACATCAGGATCGTCTCCGCGGAGTCGTCCTTCGTCGAACGATGGCGGGTCCGAGAGGCGGGCGACCAGCAGGGCTTCGTATCGTGTCCGCGTCCGATCGAAGGGGCCGCTCGAGTCTTCGAAATTACTTCGAGACGGAACGATACGTGTTCGTCGGGTTGGACGAGACCCGCGAGAGAGGAGAACGTGTTCCTGACTGGGCCTACCAATCGGTGACGGAGGCTGCAACGGCTGCGGACTGGCGGCTTGGGACGACGTCCTCAACTGGCGACGACGGGCCGTAGCGAGTCACTGCTGGGACCCAATGTCCGGCCCAAGTTACCCACGAGTAGCGGCCGACCGCCTCAGAGAAACCGCTTGTCGGCCTGTTCTGATCGGATCGTCGATTCCGACGCATCGAGCCAGCCCGTCTGCACCTCGGACGGGATATCGAACTCGGGAACGAACGGTTTGATATCCAGCAACGGTGTCCCATCGACGACGTCGATACCGCTCACGGTCAGTTCCTGTTCTGTGACGGACTCGATTGCCACAACGGAGAGGCCGATCGAATTCGGACGTTGTGGCGCCCGTGTCGAGAAGACGCCTCGCCGTTCGTCATCGAGAAACGGTTCGACCCGTAGGGGAACGTCATCGCCAGATGCGTGAAAATGGTACAACAGGATACAGTGCGAGAACTCGGCAAGATCCGCTAATCCATCCGCATACGACGCCTCGATCTCGACGGTTCCCGTGACCGAATCCGCCCCGGTCGGTTGAATCGGCATCCCTTCTGGTGATTCGAACGGCGTCCGAATCACCCCAATCGGTTCGTAGCTGTACGTGTCTTCGGGCACGTTCGTGGTTTCGTCTTGTAGCGAAAAATCAGTATCGTGGCCGAGACGGATCTCTTCCGTGGCGTAGTGATTACTCAGTGACTCTCGTGGATGTGCTCGCGCAGCGAATCAGTGTCGTCGAACTTTTCGTCACACTCGGCACACGTGTTGTGGTGAAGTGCGACGTGCTGGGTCACGCCGGCGGCGCTCTGGAACTGTGCATCGCAACTGGAGCAGGTGTACGACATTATAGTAATAACTGAGGCTCCAAGACTCTAAAAGAGTTATTGAGAATAGGGTTAATGAGGTTGCTACGAACTAGTAACTCCGGTCTCGAGTTAACGAAGATGACTCGGCCAGAAGACGTGGAGCCGCTCGTAATCGGAACCTGCATCCCGCTGTAACTTGCTTGCAAAGTGGATTAGCGACAACGGCAACGCACACCTGCTCACATGACGGCATTGCGATCAGTGTGTTCGTCATTTCGGTGGCTTCGATAGTAGCTCCTGAAAGTCAATGCGCACCCGATCGCAGGACAACGCTGCGATCGGTGTGTGAATCGTTTCAAGAGCTACTATAGATCATCGCACGCTTCAGTGGGGGGAAACGGCCATCACCTCGATGAAGTCGAAGTCACTTAATCGGTCCCGTCGGTAGTATCGGTCATGCAACTCGAGACGAGTTCCTGGACCGATATCGAGACAGCGGCACCGACGACGGCGCTCGTTCCCGTCGGGAGTACGGAACAACACGGTCCGCACGCGCCCGTCGGGACCGACACGATCATCGCTCGCGCGATGGCGAGCGAGGCTGATCGGACGTGGGACGGCGAGTCAGTCGTACTCCCGGCGCTACCGGTCGGCGTCGCGCCCTACCACGGTCGTTTTCCCGGGACGCTGTCGGTGTCGACGGAGACGCTCCGTCGCTACGCTCGCGATGTCGTCGAGTCGCTTGCGGACTCGAGCGTCGAGACGGTCGTCTTCGTCAACGGTCACGGCGGCAACGGCGAGACCCTCTCGCATCTCGCCCGCGAGGTGACCGAAGCGGACGCTATCGAACTCGAGGTGTCCCGCTGGGAGTGGATGCGCGCCGTCGACGAACACGTCGGTCACGCGGGCGAACTCGAGACGGCCGTGTTACTCCACCTCCGTCCGGACGACGTCGGTGAGCCAGTTGCCGGTGACGCCGCCGCGTGGACCGACACGGTCGACGGGGGCGTCGTCCACCAGTTTACCGACGAGTTTAGCGAGAACGGCGCAGTCGGTGACGCGACTGACGCTTCGGCCGAGCAGGGGAAAGCGGTGTTCGAGACGGCCGTCGAGGCGCTCGTGTCGTTTCTCGAGCGGGTCGGGACCGTCCAACAGGACCCAACGGCAGGAAGTGTCAGTTCGTGACGCGGCCGTCCCGCTCCGATGTACGGACTGTCACTCGGACGTGTCGCCGACCATCATATACGTCTCGTAATTCGGCTCCTGTCCCCAGAGCGCAGAGTCGACTAACGGTTCGTACTCGACGTTCTCGAGGCCCCGATCTCGAAGGAACGCCGCCAGCTCTGCGGGCGGGCGACCGTCGTACAGCGGCAGGTCGTCGCGGATCTCCTCGTAGCCCTCGAACGTCTCGTCGAAATCCCAGTGTCCCGCGATCAAGACGAGCCGCCCGCCGGGGCGGACGACGCGTCGCCACTCGTCGATCGCGCGCTCCGGATCGGGGAGCGTCCAGATGAGGTGACGTGCCGTCACCACGTCGTACGCGTCAGTGGGCTGGGCTAGATTCTCCGCGTCGCCGTGTCGGAACGTGGCGGATCGGTCCGACTGCTCGACCGTCGTTCGCGCCTGCTCGAGCATCTTCGGAGCGAAGTCGATGCCCGTTGACGTCGTGTCCGAGCTCCGCTAACAGCAGCGAGATCACGCCGGTGCCGCAGCCGACATCGAGGATTCGTTTCGTCGGTTCACCCGCCACGGACAGTACCGACAGCCACGCGTCGCGTTGGGCGTCGCTGTGAATGCCGTGCTGACTGTCGGCGTCGAACGAGTCGGCGCGGTCGTCCCAGTACTCTCGGACGGCCGCTTTGACGTCGTCCGCCGTTTGCTCGGATCCTGTCATGATTCCTCGAGCGTGATCGATTCGAGTCCGTACCGCGATTCCGTCGGGTGGGGTTCGTAGCCGCTGACCCCGCTCGCGGTCGCGACGACGTTCGAGTAGCTCGTCAACACCGTGATCGGCGCGTCCTCGCGGACGATCGACTGGACTTCGTAGTAGCGTTCCCGTCGCGCCTCGCGCTCGCCGAGTTCGCGCGCCTCCTCGAGTAGGGTATCGACGCGCTCGTTCTCGTAGCCGTGGTGAAGCGACGCAGCCTCCGAGTGGAACATGTCCGAAAGCCGATCAGGATCGGGATACCACAGCGTTCCCCAGGACGTGAGATAGCTGTCAAAGGAGTCCTGACCGACCCGATCGACCATCGTGGAGTACTCCATGACCGTCACGTCGAGATCGATCCCGACCGTAGCGAGTTGGTCCTGCAACACCTCGGCGATCAACGGCAGGCTCCGGGCATCGAAGGTAAACACGTCGACGGCGAGTTCGTCGCCGCCACGGGTTCGGACGCCGCCCCCACCGTCAACCGTCCAGTCGGCTTCGGACAACAGCGACCGCGCGCGATCCGGATCGTAGCGATCCGTCTCGAGGTTCGGGTTCGCCCACTCCGTCAGTTCCGGCGAAAACGGCCCCGCGGCGGGATCGTCGATGTCGTTGAGAATTCTCTCGGTGATTGTCGACCGGTCGATCGCGTGATCGACCGCCCACCGAACGCGGACGTCGTCGAACGGCTCCGACTGGGTGTCGAACGTGAGGAATCTGATCCGCGGAATCTCGGGCGTGTAGACGTCGATCCCGTCGGTCGATTCGAGCGCGCTAACCATCTCGTGGGGCAGGATGCGAGCCATCTCGAGTTCGCCGTTCTCGAGTTTCATCCGCCGGGTCTGGTCGTCGTCGACGACCTCGTAGCGGACGGTTTCGATCTCGGGTCGCTCCCCGTAGTAGTCGTCGTTACGGACGGCTCGTAGCTCGGTGCCGGGTTGGAACGTGTCGACTGCAAACGGGCCGGTACTCACGGGTTCGGTGACCGACCCGTCCCCATCGATCGCCTCGGGACTGAGCAGTACTGCCTCGTTGCGCGAGAGGTGGGCCGGCAACGGCGTGAACGGCGTCTCAGTTTCGACGGCGACGGTGCCCTCGTCGACGGCCTCGATCGTGTCAATCGGGACGTCCGCGAACGCGCTGGCGTCGGCGGTCCGTCGGAGCGATTCGACGGCGGCTGCCGCGTCCAGCGACTCGCCGTCGTGAAACGGGACGTCCTCTCGAAGCGCGAACTCCCAGCGGTACTCGTCGAGGCGCTCCCACTCGGTCGCGAGCTCCGGCGTCGGGTTCGCGTCGTAGTCGACGCCAACCAGCGCCTCGGTGATGCCGAGACGGCGAATCTGGCTCCCGCCGTCGAGCGGATCGCGGCTCGGTTTCCACGGGCCCCCGATGCGAAAGTCGGCATCGTCGGGATCGTTCGAGAGACAGCCCGCGACGGCGAGCGTCGCGGCGCCGATCGTCGTCTGCAGTGCGGTACGTCGGTCCATCGTGGATCTCGTTTCCTTCATTAGTCGATTTCGCGTGTTTCGATCGAGTCGATCGTTGATTCGTCGGTGTCGGAAGCGGCGTCGGACGCGCTCGAGTCGGCCTCGAGGCGCACGTCGAACGCTCCGGTCGGGTCGGAGTCGTCACGCCACTCACTTGCGTACGGACAGCGCGACCGGACGTCGCCATCGCCGTCGACGGCCTCGAGGGGCGGCTCGACCCGCGAGCAGTCGTCCTCGGCGACCGGACAGCGGGGATGGAACGAACAGCCCGAAGGTGGGGCTGCGAGACTCGGCGGATCGCCCGCGATCGCGTCCGTTCGGTCCGCAAATCCCTCGCACCGCTCGGCTCCCGGAATCGCGTTCAGCAGCGTCTGCGTGTACGGATGCGTCGGCCGCGAGAGCGTCGCGCGGGCCGGGCCCGCTTCGACGAGTCGCCCACAGTACATCACCGCGACGCGGTCGGCGACGTGGCGCACGACCTCGAGGTCGTGCGAGACAAACAGGTACGTCAGGCCGAGGTCGGCCTGCAGGTCCGCAAGCAGATTCAGAACCGTCGCCTGAGTGGACGCGTCGAGCGCGGCAGTCGGTTCGTCCAGTACAAGGACGGACGGCTCGAGCGCGATCGCGCGAGCGATCGCGATCCGCTGGCGCTGGCCGCCGGACAGCTGAGCGGGATAGCGGTCGACGATCTCGGGCGAGAGGCCGACCAGCGAACACAGCGTCGCGATCCGCGTTTCTCGGCGCGAGCGCGACCAGCCGGCCTCGACCAGCGGTTCGGCGATCGCCTCCCCGACCGTCCGTTTGGGGTTGAGACTCGCGCCCGGGTGCTGGAACACGACGCCGATCTCGGATAGCTGGGCGTCCGTCCGATCGCCGACACCGTCGACCGGCCGACCGCGGAGGCGAACGGTGCCTTCGTCGGGCGTCTCGAGGCCAGCGAGCAGTTTCGCCAGCGTCGACTTGCCGCAGCCGCTCTCGCCGACCAGCCCGACGGTTTCGCCGGATCGCAACTCGAGAGAGACGCCTCTGACGGCCGGGATGCGGTCGTCGGCATCGAAGATGCGTCCGAGGAGCCTGTCGGACGTCCGGAAGGACTTCGTGACGCCCTCGAGGGCGACGACCGGTCCCGCACCCCCGCCGGTGTCGGAGCTCGACTGCTCGCTCGGCGAATCCCCGATCGAGTCTGCAGGTGCGGTCACGCCGCCGTCGACGGCCAACGAGTGCGGCTCGGTCGGGGTCTCGCCCGCGTTGGTCGCGGTGCCCGTTTGCGCTCGCCGGTCTCGCATCGCTTCGAGCGAGGCCTCGCGCGCGTCGGGCACGTCACACCGCACGTCGTGGTCGGGGCCGGCCGAAACGCTCGGCGGATCGACCGCACGACACTCCTCGGTCGCGAACGGGCAGCGACCGGCGAACGCACACCCCTCGAGAGTTGCGTTCCCGCTCGCCGGCGCTCTCTCGACCGTCGGGAGCCGAGCGTCGGGATCGGCGTGACGAGGAAGACAGCCCAACAGCGCCTTCGTGTAGGGGTGTTTCGGGCTCGACCGGAGCTGCTCGGTCGGCCCTCGCTCGACGACGACCCCGTCGTACATGACGACGAGCCGGTCACAGAGCTGTGAGACGACGCCGAAATCGTGGCTGATCACCAGCATTCCCGTGCCGTGTTCGGCGTTGAGCGAAGCCAGTCGCTCGAGGATCGCCGCCTGGGTCGTCGTATCCAGTGCGGTCGTCGGTTCGTCGGCGATCAGCAGCGACGGCTCCCGGGCGAGCGCGATCGCGAGCATCGCCCGCTGGCGCATCCCGCCACTGAACTGGTGGGGGTAGGAATCGATCCGTTCGGTCGGTCGAGGGATACCGACGGTGTCCATTAACTCGAGTACTTTCGACCGAACCTCCGAGGAGCGGAGCCGAGAACTCGCGCCACGGGCGAGTTCCTGGAGGAGTGGCTGTCTGTCCGGTTCCCGGTGGATCCGCACCGCCTCGGCGATCTGCTCGCCGATCGGATACACCGGGTTCAGCGTCGTCGACGGGTCCTGGAAGACCATCGCCAGTTCCCGGCCGCGAAGCCGGCGGAGCGTCCGCTCGTCGGCCGTCGTCAGGTCTCGGTCGCCGTATCGGATGCTCCCGTCGACGATCTCGCCGGGCGACTCGAGCCGGACGATCGAGCGCGCGGTGGCCGACTTGCCGCACCCGCTTTCACCGACCAGCCCGACGATCTCGCCGGGTTCGATCGCGAACGACGCGCCGTCGACCGCGCGGACGGTCTCGGATCCGGTGTCGAAGTGAACGTGGAGGTTCTCGATCTCGAGCGTGTTGGTTCGTGTCATAGTCGTGTTCGGAGTCGTCGTTTCGATCAGGTTCGCTGTCGCTTGCGATCGTCGAGGTGGTCTGGATCAAGCGCGTCTCGCAGGCCGTCGCCCAGCAGGTTGAAGCCGATGACCGTCAGCATGATCGCGACCCCGGGCGCGGTGACGAGCCAGGGAGCGGATCGCAGGTAGTTCCGGCCCCCGGCGATCATCGTACCCCACTCGGCCGTCGGCGGCTGTGCGCCGAGGCCGAGATACGAGAGGCCGGCGGCCGCGAGGACGACGGTGCCGAGGTTCAGCGTCGCCAGGACGAGTACCGGGCTGACGACGTGGGGCAACAGGTGTCGCCGGACGAGCCGGCGGCGTGGCGTCCCGTAGAGCTTCGACGACTGGACGAACGGCCGATCCCTAATCGCGAGGACGCTCCCGCGGACGACCCGGGCATACGATGCCCAGCCGACGACCGAGAGCGCGATCACGACGTTTCGCAGGCTCGGCCCGAGTACGCCGGCGACCACCAGCGCGAGTACGAGCCCGGGAAACGCCAGCTGGACGTCGACGAGCCGCATCAGGACGGCGTCGACGAACCGACCGCCGGTGGCCGCGAGCAGACCGATCGCCGTTCCGATGGCGACGCGGATCGTCGTCGCGGTCACCGCAAGTGCAAGCGAAACACGTGCACCGTACACGAGTCGGGTCGCCACGTCCCGCCCGAGCGCATCAGTTCCGAGCGGGTGGGTAATGGAGGGGCCCTGTAGGCGCGTCTCGAGCGCCTGCGTCGTCGGATCGTACGGCGAGACGAACGGGCCGACGAGGGCGACGATCGCGAGCAATCCGAGGACGCCGCCGCCGAGTCGGATCGCCGTGTTCGTCCGGATCTCGGGCCGCCACCGATCGAGTCGGCCCCGCCACTCGAGTCGATTTTGCTCACTCACGGGCGCTCACCTCGTTCGACGCGCGGGTCGAGTGCGACGTACGCGAGATCGACCAACTGGTTCGTGACGACGAACGCGACGGCCGTCACCAGCACGACGCCCTGAACGATCGGGTAGTCGCGGGCGAAGACGGCATCGACGAGCAGCGTCCCCAGCCCCGGCCGCTGAAAGACGCTCTCGACGATCACGGCACCGTTGATCAGATACCCGAACTGGAGGCCGACGATCGTTACGACCGGAATGAGGGCGTTCCGGAGCGCGTGCTTGTAGATCACGAGCCGTTCGCGGACCCCCTTCGATCGCGCGGTATCGACGTAGTCGGCCTCGAGGATCTCGAGCATCGACGTGCGGACGATTCGGGTGACGATCGCGGCCATCCCGGTGCCGAGCGTGATCGCAGGCAAGACGAGATGCCCGAGCGTGCCGACGCCGCCGACGGGCGTCAGTCCGAGCCAGAGCGAACAGACGAGAAGCAGCAGGTAACCGAGCCAGAAGTTCGGCATCGAGACACCGACCAGGGCGGCGATCTGGCTCGTACGATCGATCCACGTGTCGCGGTGGACGGCACTGAATACGCCCAGCGGAACCGCAAGCACGAGCGAGACGGCCGTCGCCGCCAGCGCGAGCTCGAGCGTGTTCGGCAGGGACGCGAGTATCAGTGACGTGACCGATTCTGACTGGTAGTACGACGTGCCGAGATCGCCACGAAGCGCGTCAGTGAGCCACGAGACGTACTGGACGAGGAAGGGGTCGTCCAGCCCGTGTTCGGCGCGAAAGCTCGCTACCTCGGGTTCCGATGGCGGGCTCTGGCGTTGCTCTCTGAGGATCGTGTACGCCGGATCTCCGGGCGTCAGAAACGCGAACCCGTACGTGATCAGGGAAACGCCGAGGAGGACCGACGACAGCGATCCGAGCCGGACGAAGAAGGCACGCAGCATCGGGATTAGTCTCGGGCGGGAACTGTCGATCGGGGTCGAGTGCTGTCACACGAGCGACTGGTGCGATCGATACCGCGTCGGTCGCGACGTCCCGAACCGCCGCAGTTGTCACCGCGGCCGCCCGCTCGAGTCGACCCGGTGTGAAGCGGTGTTCGGCGAACGTGCGCGGTTCGCGATCGCTCGTGACGGGTGTCGCCGTTCCGAAATCGATTGGCCCATATCATCCGCATCATCAATCTAATTTGTAGTAGTGAAATATTATTTGTAAATCCTCGGATTTCCCGGTGCTGGGAGACAGGTCGGGACGGATCCGATTGATCGGAGCTGTCTAAAAGCGTGAACGTGGTTCGGAATCGTCAATCGGCGAGGCCGACCTCCGCAGCGCTATCTTCGGTTTTCTGATCGTCCGGTTCGGTCGCTTCCCGAGCGTCTTCGGTGTTGTCCGCGAACCGTGGGAAACGGTCTTCGAACCTACCCCAGTCGGCGTCCATCTCCTCGTCGGTCAGCGTCGCTGCATCGAGATCCGCTCGGAGCGCAGCGTGGTCCATGTCGGTACCGATAAGGACGAGTCGGGTTCCTCTGTCACCCCACTCCTCGTCCCACACCTCCTCTATAGTAGCTCTTGAAACGAGTTACACACCGATCACAACGCTGTCCTGCGATCGGGTGTGCATTGACTTTCACTCACGTCTTGGGCGGTTCCCTCGCCGAGACTGACGAGTGCGACGAATGTCCGGGCGGCGTAGGTACTGAGGCCGAGCGCTTTGAGCTGTTTGACGGCCGTGGATCGTGCTTGGTCGGATGGGTCGTCGGACATTGACTCGTCACCAGTCTCGTGAAAACCACCGTGTATGGTGGTTTGTGACGTGTAGCGACAGAGAGGTTGGGACCAATGGACGACGTTTCAAATCAAGACCAAGCGATCGAACTGCTCCAACAACTCGGGCTCAAAGAGTACGAGGCCAGGTCGTTCGTGGCGCTCGCACGTCGCCAGCGTGGGACGGCCAAGGACATCAGCGAGACCTCCGAAGTGCCCGGACACGCGTCTACGACGCGATTCGCGTACTCGAATCGAAGGGGCTGGTAGAAACCCAGCATTCGAAGCCGCAGGTATTTCGATCGGTCTCTATCGACGAGGCTGTCAACACCCTCCAGTCGGAGTACGCCGAGCGCACCGAGTCACTCCGGAGCGCCCTGAGCAGGCTTGAACCGGCTGACGAGAGAGACTCAACGGAGGCCACCCACGAGGTGTGGTCCATCTCGGGTGATCAGGGCATTACGAGCCGGACGCGACAGTTGATCGAGGGTGCGACAGAGGAGTTGGTCCTCGTGATCGGACACGAGAGCATTTTCACCGACCGGTTGGCCGAACAGTTGCAGTCGGCCCAGGAACGAGATGTGAACGTCATCATTGGGACAGTCGGCGAGGAGCTCCAGGCCACGATCCAGAATGCTCTACCTGGTGTCGAAGCATTCGTCTCGGGATTGGATTGGTTGAGCCGGTCACCGCTTCCAAATGATGATACCGAAATCAGTCGGCTGTTACTGGCCGACCGTGAGGCGATTTTGTAAGTTCGTTCACCGAAACGAGGGCAGACGGCCGTGAACACGAACAAGGTGTCTTTGGTCGCGGGTTCGACAACGGACTGGTCGCGATCACGCGACGGTTAATGGCGACGGGGTTGCTGTCTGTGAACGATCCCGAAACTGAGGAGACGTGAGTCCCCGCTCGTGGGCGTCGCAGAGAACGTCATATCATTGGCCGAGAACGGCAGACGTGTCCCCGATAGCACCGACTGCTGTCTCTCGGCGCGATGTCTTCCGTTCGATAGCGACAACGCAGTATCTCGACTGGCCGGCCTCCGACTCGACGCCACTGTACGACCCGAACTCACTGACGGCGCTCACTGCGACTCTCCGGACCGTCTCGAGAATCTGGTTCGAACACGATGCCCACGAGGCGGTCGAAGCGTTCGTCTGTCAGTATCCACTGTCCGACACGGAGTTCAATCCCACGACTAGGGTAGCCGCTGAACGTCATTGCACACCTGATCGCAACGCTGTCGTTCGATCAGGTGTGCAATGACGTTCAGCGGCTACTATAGTCAAGACACCAGCACCTGGTTTGGAGGACCAAACACTCGCCCAAGCCCAGGTCCGCGAGCAGATGAACTGTACGGTCGTTGCGGTCGAGCGAAACAGTCGTGTCCTCGCCGATATTGGTGCTGACTTCCGCATCGAGCGTGGCGACCAACTCGTCGTCGCTGGACCAGACGATGCAGTTACGCAGTTCTCGGAGCAAGTGTCGTAACATATCCTATCGGTGCGTATCGTCACTCCACTGGCCTTCGGACTCCGTTCTGTCGTCCCCTGCTGTGTGCACCGATCCACCAAACAGCGAATCCGGTCGTGAGTGAATATCCTTCTGTGTCACTCACTGGTGAATCGGCGATTCCGATGTGCGAACGGGTTGCAGACGACTCGGTAACGCCTGCGGTCTTGGATCAATCCGTAAGGTGGGTGCTGGCTTCACAGGCGACGTCCTGCTATCGGCGGTTCCGGATCGCGAGCAAAGCGATTCCGGCTAGTGCGAGCAGCGCGATACTGATACCGAAGCCAAAACCCTCCCCAGTGCTATCATCGGTGTCGTCCCGGTCGCTTTGTCCCTCGCTCTCCGCGCCTCCATTCTCGCCATCACCGGTTTCGTCACTCGTCTGCTCGGCCGTCGATCCATCGCTCGGTGATTCGTCGGGAGACGATTGCCGATCCACTGTCCCGACGGCGAACGTCGAGAAACCTGGCGTGATCGACTCGTAGGTGACCGTCCCTTCGCCTTCGGAGAGGACGACCGTGTCGAGTTGGGTCCACTCGCCTGCGTCCGCGTCGTAGCGGTGTAAAGCGATGTTCTCGGCGTCCACCCCGCGTACTTCGAGCGTGTCGGTGTGCAGCTCGAACTGGACGGTCGCCGACCGGATTCGGTCGCTGGCGTCGACGTCACCGGAAGTGACGGTGAACTCGACGTAAGATGTCGCACGTCCCGGCTCACTCGCGTTCTCGGTGCCAAGGTCGGTACTGCCATCACCGAAAAGCAGCGGTGTGCCCTCGGGAAGTTCCTCGGGACCCGTGGAGCGAGCCGAGACGGTCGCGTTCGTATCCTCCACGAACGTGATGTCGACGCGTTCATAGCGTGACTCTAAGTCACCGAGGTCGACGCTGACGGGCTCACTCGCCGAAGCGGAGACAGTCGCACTCACACTCCCGTCGGCGTGAGTTTCGACGTCGACCCTGTCTTCATCAGTCTCGTCGTCGTCGTCGTTCCGCGACGGTGTACTACTTGGTGGATCGTCGCTGGACGAGCCGCCGCTGGATGGGTTCGAGACCGTCACCGTCGCGGTATCGTTGCTAGTGTTATCGGCTTGCCAGGCGAATCCGACGTCGTACTCTCCAGGATCTGCCTCGTCGAACGTGAACGTCGCCGTTCCGTTCTCATCGGTCGCTTCGGTATCGCCGGTCGAGAGGCCGCTCAAACCGCCGTCAGCAGTCACTTCGATTGGGACGCCCTCCAAAGGGTCGCCGGCGTCGTCGGTCGCCGCGACCACAAGCTCGCCAGATTCACTGGTGGTCGCCGTCGTTTCCGCCGCATCGATCGAATCGACCCCGGAGCCGAACGCGCCGAACGTCGAGGGCTCGTCGATCTCGTCGGCAGCCAGGATCCCCTGACTCGCGTCGACGTCGGCGTCGACCGCGTGCCACTCTGAGCCGTCGTATCGCCACAACCGGAGGGCGTTTTCGTCGATCTCGACAGCCGACTCGTCGTAGCCGAGTTCGAAGGCCGTGAGACTGCCGTCGCCGGTCACATCGAAAAAGGCACTCGCGTTCCGGTAGCTCGCCGGGCCTGGGGGTGGCGACGGCGTGTTGTCGATCGCCACGTCGGTCGCGTCGAACGAGACGGTCGCGCTCGAAAGCCGCAGGCTCGTCACGGTGGCGTTCGATCGCTCGTCGACCGCCAGCGCGTCGGCGTCGGTGCTCCCGATCGTGTCGTTCGTCAGCGTGACGGAACCTGATGTCCTGACTTCCACGCCGTGGTCGCCCGCGGCCGCGATCTCGTTGTCCCGGACGGCCGTGCCGTCGGTATTACTGATTTCGACACCAGTAGAGTCGATGGACGTAATATCGTTGCCTTCGACCACGCCTCCGTCCGCGCCACTCAGATACACACCGCGGTAGGCGCTGTTCCGGACGTCGTTGTCCTCGACCCTCGAGTCGTCGGCCTGCACGTAAATACCGTTTGCCCCGGCCACGACGGTGTTTCCGGTAACGTTCGCCCGGCCGGACGATCTGGCGTAGAGAGCGGACATCTGCGATCCGGTGGCGTTCAGTTCGTTGCCTGCGATCTCGAACGGTACCGAGGGCACGTCGTCGACATCGATTTCGATCGCCGAACCGTCGCTATCAGTGACTGTGTTTCGGTCGACGGTGACGGCGCCAGAGTCTCCCAGCAGAACGATACCACCGCGTTGGCTTCCTTCGACGGAGTTGTTCGCAATGCGTGTGGCCGTGACGCCGTCGGCCTCGATTCCGTTCCTGCCAGCGTCGGTCACGGTGGTGTTGTGAATCGTGCTGTCGGCCGTCTCACGCAGCCCGATGCCGGCGTCCTCGCTTCCGCCGAACGTGCTGTCTGTGACGGTGACGTCCTCGACCTCGTTCAGGTAGACGCCGACGTACGCGCCGGTCGCGGTCACGTTCGAGACGACGCTCTCGGAGACAGTGTCGAGGGCGAGTCCCTGCCCGAAGTCGTCGATATTCCCGTCGCTTTGGGCCGTGTCGCTCCCCCCGTCCCAGTCGACGAGCGTGACGTTCTCGACGGAGACGTTCGTCAACTCGCCCGCCGAGCCGTCGACGATGATGCCGGCGTCTTCGTTCTCGCTCGCTGTCGACGTGACGGTGTAGCCGTTGCCGTCGAGATGGACGTCGCTCGCGGTGATCTCGAGACACGTCTCGTCGCGTTCGAGGTCGTCGGTGAGTACGTATTTCCCCGGGACGTCGATCGTCGTGCAGGTGTCGATAGGCACTCCATCGGTGACGGTCACCGTCGCGGTGTCGGTGTCGGTGTTCCCGGCGTCGTCCGCGGCCGTCAGCGAGACGTCGTAGGTGTCGGCGGCTCCGAACGTGTGCGTGACGGTTTTGCCGGTGTCGGTCGCTCCGTCGCCGAAGTCCCACTCGTAGCCGGTGACGTCGACGTTGTCGGTGGAACCGGAGCCGTCGAAATCGAGTTGCTGACCAGATGCCACAATCCGGTCGCCTCCGGCGTCGGCCGTCGGCGGCGTCACGTCCCGCACGGTGACTTCGACGGTGTCGGTGTCCTCGTTCCCGGCCGTGTCCGTCACGGTGAGGTCCACCGTGTACGTTCTCGGATCGGCGTAGGTGTGACTCGGAGTTGCACCGGTCGCGGTCTTCCCGTCACCGAACTCCCACTCGTAGCTGTCGATCGCTCCGTTGTCGGTCGATTCCGACCCGTCGAAGGACAGGGCCGTGTCTTCGTCGACGGTCAGGTCCGAGCCCGCGTCGGCAGTCGGTGGGGTAGTGTCCTCGACAGTAACGGTCACCGTCGCGTCGTCGCTCCCCGCCTCGTTCTCCAGGCGGTAGTCGAACGTGTAAGTGCCCGCCTTCGTGTGGTCCTCGAGTTGAAGCGTGCCGTCCGACGCAACGGTCAATTCTCCACCTGCAAGCGAGGCCGTCTCTCCTGCGTCGTACGCTGTCGTTTCGCCGTCCAGATCTCCGCCGCCGAAGCCCACGACCTCGGCCTGGGGGTCACCGAGGTAGTCCGTCCCGTCGCCGTGGTCGTCCAAGACGGACTCCGCGAGCGTCTCGTCGATGTCGACCGACAGGCCGTCCACGTCCTTCGCGTCCGGGGCGGGGTCGAGCCGCTCGAACGAAAGGTCGTCGAAGTAGACGCCAGCGTAGGTGCCGGCGTCGACGTGATTCATGGAGAGTCTGATGGTGGCCCGCCTCGCCCCGCTCGGCGCGACCGCGGAGTCGCTGAACTGGTCGAACTCGGTCGTCGAGTCCGACTGGAGGTCCGAGAGCGTCATCCCCTCGCCGGTGATCACGTCGCCGTTCTCGTCGAGGTACTCCACCACGACCTCGCCGTCGTCGTCCCCGTCGTCGGTACCGTAGTACCCCTCCAGGGTGTACTCCTCGCCCGGAACGACGAAGACGGTCTGTTCGGCCTCCGCGTCACCGCCGATGTCGGCTGCGAAACTGGTTGCGTCGATGGACGAGTGGCTCGTGTCGTCGTCTTCGTCGAGGTCCAAACAGGTCATACTCCCGGTCGCCACGGCCCATCCCATGGGGTTGCTGTCGGTATCGGTCTCCTCACAGCCCGGATTGTGGAGCGTGTTATCATCGACCGTTATCTCTACCGACGCCTCGTCGGAGCTACTCGAATCCTCGATTCGGTAATCGAACGTGAACGTCCCGGTCTGAGTCGGGTTCGTGAGTTCGTACGACCCGTCGGCGTTCACTTGGAGATGCCCGCCCGCGAGCGAGACGTTGGCTCCCGCGTCGTGTTCAGTCGCATCGCCCCCGAGATCCCCGCCGCCGAAACTCACGAGGTCGGCAGGCTCGCTCCCGAGGTCGTCGCCCTGCTCCGCGTAGTCATCGTCGTGGAGCGTCCACGACGGGTCGAGCGTCTGCTCGACGCCCGTCTCGACGCCGCTGACGGGGAACGCAGCCACTCCGCTCGTGACCTCGCGGAACTCCACCTCGTTGAGGTATGCGTCCGAGTAGCTGGTGTCGTCGACGTCGACGAGAGTCACCCGGACGACGGCGGTGGCCGCGTCTTCGGGGGCCACGGTCGTCTCCTCGAACGACTCGTAGGTGCCGCTCGCCGGCTTGGATTCCACCGTGGTACCGCCGGAGATCTCGTCGCCATTCTCGTTCAGGTACTCGACCTCGACCTCGACGTAGTCGCTGGTGCCGGACCCTCGCCCGGCCTCGCCGCCGAGGTTGTACTCCGCCCCGCCGGACACGTCGACCTCCTGCTCGACGATGCCGTCGGAGTCGTCCTGGGAGAAGTCGACGAACGCGTCGGAGCCGTCGGGCGGCGTCGGGTCACCGACTGTCGCTGGGTCAGTACACTGGACGTTGCTCGACACCAACGACCACCCGTCCGGTGGGGAACCGCTACCGTCGTCAGCATCACACCCCGGATTGGTGAGCAGGTTCGGCCCCTCGTCCGCCTGGACGGTGCTCGACGAGTCGGCAGCCGACACCGCAGAGAGGACGACCGTCCCGGCTGCGAGCGTCGACACGACCAGCACGACTGAAAGGACCAACGTGACTGCGCCGCTGTCTCGACCATTCGAGCGGCTCTGAATCCTTCGCGTCTTTGCAACGAGTTTCCGACGGATCATTGGTTCAGCGTTCTGTAAGCGGGTGGCAATTCGTCGCGTCTCCGAACCACGACAACTCTCCGTAGGTTCGAGAGGGGCTGTGACAGCGGGGTGCTGACTGTTACCACTGATGAGAGATGTCGCATTCTTTGTTGATCGGTACTGACACGACCGACTTAAATGGGATACCAGCGAATGGTGGTATAATTGTGTTTCTCGCGGCATGGGACCTTCACTTGCCCATCTCCGTGAGATATTCTGTGTGTGACCGGAACCGATAGAGTGGTACGTGTCGACGCACAAGGGATTCGCAGATTCATGCACGTCGCCGGGCTGATCGCGTACGCGGGGTCGGCGCTCGTCGGCGGCCTGCTCGCGGTCGCGTTGTTGACCCGGTACGACCGCCGACAGCCAGCCTTCACGTTCGGGGTGTTCCTGCTGATCGTCGCGTTCTGGGCGTCGACGTACGTCGGGTATCTGGTGTCGACGGGCGAGGCGTGGCTCCTGTTTTTCAGTCAACTCTCGTATCTCTCAGTCGTCACCGTCCCGATCGTCTGGATCGTCTTCGCGCTCCAGTACACCGACCGTGAGGAATGGCTCTCACAGGGATTGGTTCTTCTCCTCTCGGTGGTGCCGGCCGGCGTCCTCGCGCTCGTCTGGACAGCTCCGTATCACTCGCTGTTTTATGCCGAGATCGTCCCCACCACCGTCGGCGACACGGCGGTTCTGGAAACGACGCCCGGGATCGCCCACGGTATCAACGTCGTCTACTCCTACGGTCTTCTCGTCATCGGTACGGGGCTACTCGCCGGCGAGACCTTTACGAACAACCGACTGTACAGACGCCAATCGCTGGTCCTGTTAGTCTGTCTGAGCATCCCCTGGATCGCCAACGGTCTGTTTCATCTCGGGTTCGACCCGATCCCCACGGCGGATCTCTCGCCGGTCGTCTTCGTCCTCACCGGAATCCCGCTCGCGGTCATCGTCCAGCGGGCCGAACTCGCCAGCTTTCTCCCGGTCGCCCACGAGCGAATCTTCCACACCCTGGGCGATCCCGTTTTCGTCATCACCGACTCGAACCGGATCCTCGACGCGAATCGAGCCGCACGCGAACTGGTCGACGCCACCGCCCCCATCGAGGGTGCCGATCTCACCACGCTCCTCCCAGACGCCCTGCTCTATGACGGCCAACTCCACCCCGATCTCGAAACGGCCCTGGAGTGCGTGATCGAAGTCGACGGCCGCCCACGGCAGTACGTCGGCCGCGTTCGCCGGACCGATCCGGACCTGCAGGACCCGCGGGGCTACATCCTCTCGCTGACCGACATCACGCTGCAAAAGCGCCAACAGGAGAGCCTCGAAGCCAAAAACGAACAGCTCGAACGGCTCGCAGGCGTTGTCAGTCACGATCTGGCGACGCCGCTGGCGACCGGCGAGAGCCTGCTCCATCTCCTCCGTGTGGACCTCGATGAGCCCGCGCCGGAGATCGAACGGTCGTTATCCGATCTCGAAGCGGTCCATCGCCGACTTCGGGCCTTCGCCGAGGGGCTGCCTGCGCTGGCCCGCGAGAGCACCGACGTGAAGACGCCGACCGACTGCGACCTCGAAACCGTCGCGAGAGCCGCCTGGGACGTGGTCGATACCGGCGACCTTCGACTCGTCGTCGAATCGACGCACTCGCTTCGGGCGGATGCGAGTCGGCTCCAGCAGACCTTCGAGAACCTCTTTCAGAACTGCACCGATCACGCTGTCGGCGGGCGGGCGAATGCGACGACCGTCCGCGTCGGTAACCTGTCGGCGTCGTCCGGATTCTACGTCGAGGACGACGGGCCGGGAATTCCGACGGATCGCCGCGAGGACATCCTTTCGTTCGGTGTTTCGACCGGGGGTGGCTCCGGGTACGGGCTGGCGATCGTCCGGACGATCGTCGAAGCGCACGGCTGGTCACTCGCGATCGGCGACGCCGCAGACGGCGGCGCACGCTTCGAGATCGAGACCGCATCTCACACACGTGAGTCCAACGTGACGTGATAGTCGGGCCAGGTGCCGTTCGAACACCACCATATGCTGGTATGATGTTTAAATAGGTGTTACAAGACGTACAGGTATGACGATCCGAATTCGAGACAGTGCGCCCGATCGTGGCAACGACCACCTGTCGAGTGGCGTGTGACCGTGAACTCAACGGATGGACCGGTCGCGGGATCGGACGAACGGTCGATTGCTGTCGTGCTGATCGACGACGATGAGACGTGGGTCCGAACCCAGCGTCGACTGCTCGAACGCGCTCACGACCGGCTGCAGGTGTCGACGGCGACCAGCTTCGAGGAGGCACAGACCACGCTGGACGAGCAAGAGCCGGACTGTATCGTCTGCGATTACCAGCTCGGAGACGGAACCGGACTCGATCTGTTGACCGCGATCCGTGCCGACGAGCCGGAAATCCCGTTTCTCCTCGTGACTGGAGAGGGGAACGAAGCAGTTGCGAGCGACGCCATCGGTGAGCAGGTCACTGATTACATCCGGAAGCGTGATCTGAGTGCCCAGCCGACGCGACTCGCCAGACGGATCGAATCGGCAGTCACGGCCGCTCGGACCCGACGAGCCCTGACTCGAGAGCGCAAAACCAAAGAGACGTTGCTCGAACTGGTGACGGCTTCGACCACCCGGGAGGAACTCGGTCGAAACGTCTGTGAACACCTGGTCGACACTGGATACGCCTGCGCGTGGATCGGTATTCTCGACGATGACCGGCAGCTCGTTCCGCTCTCGGCGGCTGGGGACAGGGCGTATCTCGAAGCCGCTCTCACCCCCGACACTCGACCGACGAACCGTTCGGAGCCCGCGTTTCTCGCGCTCGATAGAACCGAACCGGTCGTCCGATCGCTTGAACACACGGTTGGGACGACCGAATCTGTCGCCGAAGGCGCGAAGTGGGAGCAACTCGCTACCGACCACGACTTCCGGTCGGTAGCGGCGCTCCCGATCAGTCACGACGAGCTCTGTTTCGGCGTGTTGACGGTCTACAGTCAAAGCCCGCGGATCGACAGTTCGGAGCAAACGCTCCTCTCGGAGTACACCGAGACTGTGGGGTATGCCTTCCAGACGACCGCGTGGAAACGAACGCTCCTGTCGTCAGCAACCGCGACCGTGACGTTCTCTCTCAACAGTCGAGACCATCCACTCGCCACGCTCGCTGCCGCCCTTCCCGAGACGGTGACGTTGCAGACTAGTTCAGTCATCCCGCGCAACGACGACAACGTCCTCTACGTGACGACTCTGCGTGGGACGACGAAAGCCGATCTCACTACCCGCGCTGCGTCGAGTGATACCATCTCTTCGATCGAATTCTACCGAACCGACGCCGAGAACCGTGTCCAGTGCGGGCTCATCGTCGCATCACCGACCCCGGAGACGCTGCTCGTTGACGCCGGCGTCTCGCTCTCTCACACGGTCATCGAGGACGAAACAGCGAAGGTCACGGCTGTCGTCGGCCCAGAAACGACGGTTCAGGAGTGTGTCGGCATTCTCTCCGAGGCGTACGGTGAGAGCAACGTGATGACCGTCTGGACGGCGTCTGAGCGGCCTGCAAAAGAGGATACTGCGAGCGAGGAGTTGACAGACCGCCAGCGACAGGTGCTCGAACTCGCCATCGAAGCGGGATACTTCGAACGCCCCCGACACAACAACACGAGCGAACTCGCGGACGCTCTGGGCATCTCACGAGCCACCTTCACCCAGCATCTCCGTGCCGCGCAGCGAAAACTGTTCACGAGCGGCGTTCACAAACAGTGACTCGACAACGAAGACCGATTGCCATCGTGAAGTACCGCGGGGGCAAGCCCCGCGGCTTCACCGTTTTGACCGCACGTCCCGAAACGGGCCGTGCGGTCGCAGGCGAGTTTAATTCCCCTCGAACTTCCCATGACGAGTCGTCTGTAATTCATACCCGAACGCCCGGTGCGTCCGTGAGGGTCGGCCGCTCCACCACGGCCCGACAACTCCCGTCTCACCACGCCAAAGACGCGGGTTTTGAGAGGAGTCGCATTCCTCGCAACTACCGGCAGTTGCTTCGGATTACGGTCTTTAATCCATGTCGCAACTGTACTCTCCAATACGGTGGTATCCATCATATAGCTTACGTGATTTGCCTTCGGGGTCAAGCCTCGAGGCACTCTCGCTGTATCTCTGTAGAATAATCTCTTCGACGAAGCACGCGAGTATTTCAGCAGAGGCGTCACCCACCTGCGCACAAAGCGTTGATTTGATCGCTAGCTCAGTACGATGTATGAGTAGCTCTGATAGACTAATCACCTCCGTGATTAGTCAGGGCAGACTAAATCCTCAGTCACTTCTATTCAGCCGGTACAACCAAGATTCAATGCCGGATACGCTGCACCCACTCTCAGATCGCGCCCGTCGGATAACCGACGACTACAGGACTGGGATCGAACTCAGAGATTTACTACGGAATGGAACGTGTCTCCGGGCTGTAGTGAGCGAGGTCACTATCTACACAGATCGACTCGAAGACGGCTATCCGGCGTGGCACCCGATTCGTTTCGAGGGATGCACCGTCTGTTTATCTACCGGGAAATCACGGGCGACAGCTACCGCTCACTCGAAACGTATCAGGAACTCGCTGAACCGTTCGAATTGGACCACGTTCCGGACGAATCCGTGCTCTCGCGCACTTGGCGGAACCGCTTCGACGATGATGTTCACGAATACGTGACTGTCACTGCTCATTTTGTAGTCAAAGAAGTCCACGACTACGGCTCACCCTTCCCCGCGATACGGCCGAAAGAAGAGGTCACTGACTCGAAACCGGACTTGATCGAAGACAGTGAGGAAGACGAGCCTACGGACGTTAAGTTCTCGACCGAGAAGATTCGCCGAACAACACGTCTCGCACGAGATCATGGTTTCGATGGGTTCGACTCTGGTCGAGCACAGAACGCCTCGTACGAGGACGTGTAATTCTTCGAATTGCAGACGTTCATGGGGATTGTCGGCTGTGGGACCGCTCAGGGGGCCGCTCGCTTCCAGTTCCGACGAGGCGAGAAGTATGGCCCACATGATGAGACTCATCTTCGCGCCGTCAAGCAATTCGACTCCAGATGTTTGATCGAAGGAGTCGATACAGCGACGAATCAGTTGGTGTCGAGAATTGCTTCGGAAGCGTCGTTCCGGCGGCCGGTCACAGTCACAATCGACATCACAACCGTCACCTACTACGGTGGCGTCGACGGGATGGCGGTGGTCAGCGGACTCAATCGGGAGGAGCGTGCGTTCAAGTTCGCCACGTTATCCATTGTTGGGCTGAATATCCCGCTTGTGCTAGCTGTTGAACCAGTCCGAGAGAGTTCAGCGTGGGACGAGAACCCTTCCAATCAGATCCATCGCATCGTCCGCCGGTTGGTTCAGCGAGCAAGCAACATGTTCCAATTGAGACAGTCCTGTGCGACCGCGAGTGTGACTCGATACGTGTGTTTCAGACCCGCTCGAACCTCGGTGTGAACTACCTCATTCCAAAACGGATCAACAGCAACGAGCGTAAGGTAATCAACCAGATGGACATTGACCGCCAAGACGTAGCCGTCGAATCTGCTCCTGTACACGTTGAGTCGGAGAACCACCCGATGCAAATTCTGTACGTGCCCTCAACGAACGGCGATGGAACACCTGTGTTCGCGACGAATCTCAGAGCCGGGCCGGACGAGGCTGAGGGATTCTGTCGGCGTTATAGCTGCCGTTGGCAGATCGAAAATAAGTACAAGAGCATCAAGAATGGTTTTCTAGCGAAGATATCTTTGAAATATTACCGTGTACGATTGTTCTATTTCGTGTTCGCGGTGTTGTACAATATTTGGCGGCTGACTGACTTCCTGCTGAAAACGGGCGTCGACGGCGGGATGGACTACGCGCCTATACTGACAGCGGGCGAGTGTGTTGAGCTTGTTGCCTCGGCATTGATCCCGCCCGATTAACCAGCTACACCCTCCGAGTCCGCCGCCCGGGAGTAGCAACGCTGTTCGACAGCGACAGAATTCGTATGACTTCTCACACCTGCCCGACAATTACGGCTAAAAAGGTTCGAATCGGTATCTTATTGATGCATCTAACGACGGGCCGACGCTAATTTGGCCCAAATTTAGCCTATCCTCCGAAACTGTACAACTTACAACCGGAATCAGAAGTTGAGACCGGTTGTCTCAATGCATATGCTGTGATCTCTCGTAGTTTCGTTTAGTGGACCCGTTAGATCGAATTCCCAATAATTGGATGGTGTCTTGAACTACTGTACTTTGCTTCTGGCAGCGCGACGTAATAGACGGATTGCAACCGAACCCAATAGAACATTGAATCCAACGAGAATGATTACTGCGGGCACGACTGTGTTCCAGATTCCACCGAATGCCGTCACTTCGAAGACCGTCATCACGTCCTGTCCCAGCATGATAGCACGGACGCCGTCGACACCGTACGTGATGGGGTTGAACACGGCGACAGTCCTGATCCATCCCGGAAGTACGCTGAGGGGGAGGAAGGCACTCGAAATGAATACCAGCGGGAACGTGAGCAGGTTCGCGAACATGATCGTCGCTTCCTGATCGCGGGTAACCAGGGCAACGATGTTCGAGTACGCCATGAACGCGCCGCCAAAGATCACCGTGACGAGCACGACGCCAACGATACCAGCGACGCCCGTACGGAGGTACTGATCGAACGCTGCGCCGTTTTTGAGAATCAATAGTAGGTACCCAAGGAGGAGAATGATCACCGTCTGGACGACGATTCGGGCTACCTCGGACAGGACTTTGCCGAAGAACATGGCCGACCGGTTCATCGGCGAGACGAGCATCTTCTCGAACATTCCCTCCTCCATATCGTCGACGAGTCCGATGCCGGAGGTGGCTGCCGACGAGAGTGTGGACATAATGATGATAGCTGGAGACAGGTACGTGACGTAGCTGATGTCGGGGCCAAGTGCCTCCGAGAGCGCGCTACCGGCGATTGCGCCGAATACCTCGACGAACAGGACGAAGAAGATGATCGGTTGCACTAGCGACGTAAAGATGACGTAGGGGTTGCGCAAGTTCTTGACCAGCCACCGCTTGAAACTGATGCGAGTGTCAGCTGTTGCGCTGTTGCCTGCGGCTTCCTGTGCGGTGTCGTTCACGGCGGGGCCTTTGTCGGTCGAGTGACTGCTCATGTCGACACCTCCTGAGCGGAGAGCGACGCCATACCTGTGTCTGCCCTACCAGCGGTGTCGGACGAGCTGTCCGTCAGTGCGAGGAAGACATCGTCGAGCGTGGGCGAGCGAATGTCGAAGTCGCTGACCGAAACGCCTGTGTCGTCGAGGGCGGCAAAAAGATCACTCACAACCTCGCGGGCGCGTGCCGACCTGACGGTGAATCCGTTCTCGGTCGTTCGTATCGTCGGCTCGTCGAGTGTTTCGATACGACGAACGGCCTGCACGGCGCGCTCGATTTGGTCTTCGACCGGGTTATCGAGCGTTATCTCGAAGACGTCTGTTCCAAATTCGGACTTGAGTGTGTCCGGCGAGCCGGTTGCGATAATCTGTCCATCCTGGAGTAGGGAGAGTCGGTCACACAGTTGGTCGGCTTCTTCTAGGTACTGCGTCGTCAGAAACACTGTCGTTCCTTGCTCGTTGATCCGTTCGAAGTAGTCCCAGAGGCGCAATCGTGCTTCTGGATCGAGTCCAGTCGTCGGCTCGTCGAGAAAGACCACCGGCGGGCGATGCACCAAGACACTCGCGGCATCTAATCGCTTTTTCATCCCGCCGGAGAACTTCTCCGACCGGGTGTCAGCGACGTCCTGCAGATCAACGAGATCAAGCAGTGCCTCGATGCGGTCCTCGCGCTGGTCTCCCGGGACGCCGTACAATTTACAGGCCAACTGGAGGTTTTCTCGCGGCGTCAACTCTCTGTCGATACTCGTTTCCTGGGCCATATACCCGATAGATCGCCGGACCTTCTCCGGCTCCGTCGCGGTGTCATAGCCATTGATTCGTACCGACCCCTCCGTTGGATGCAGGAGTGTGACGAGCGATTTGATAGTGGTCGTCTTTCCGGCCCCATTCGGGCCGAGGAAGCCAAAGAACTCGCCCTTCTCGATGCGTAAGGAGACGCCACGAACTGCCTCGGTTCCGTCTTCGTAAGTGACAGTGACGTTCTGCGCGTCAATTGCGAGGTCTGTTTCCTGAGATTGGTCAGCGCTATTCTGTTGGGTATGTGTCTGTCGGCTCGTCATCGCACTGTATCGTTTCAGTTGGGACCGGGTAGCGCCTTCTCGAATTGATGGCGTTCTTTATAAAGTAGTCCTCGCAGCGGGTATCGATGAATGTCTCAACCGCCACCCCCATTATCGATGATATAAACTGGTTGGTATGGGACTTGTCGCTGAATTCAAAATATATTGCGAGGCGCTCCCGCTCGTCGACGTAGCCGCAGCAGTACCCGACGCAAGGGTGATTCTTAATCTCCAGTACAATCACGGGAAGCGACCATTATTTCTTATCACTGTGAATGGCGGGTCCGAGCAAACACTCGAGACAACGCTCACTGACACGTACGACGTCGGGGACTGGACGCAAATCGGACAGGCCGGTGAGACCCGCCGGTATCAAATCCAACCGGCGCTCAGTTTCGAAGAGCAACTCGGGGACGATATCGATGATCTCACCGGACTTGAACAGCTAGCCACAGCAGATGCGTTCATCGACCGGATTACGGTTGAACCGGATGGCTGGCGACAAACAGGCTGGTTCGCCGACCGAGAGGAATTCAGCAAATTCTCCTCGTTCTGGCAGCACAACGCTGACTTTCAACTGGACCGTCTCAATCGGGATGAGACGCCAGAACCGCCAGGGGAAGGGCTAACTAACCGTCAATACGAGGCACTCCGGATTGCTTACGAGCGGGGGTATTTTGAGATTCCGAGACAAGTCTCACTCGAGGAGATTGCTGCAGAGTTGGATATCACTGCCTCGTCGGTAACAGAACGGTTGCGTCGTGCTCAAACACAGCTCATCGAGGAAACAGTAGCGACGACGTGGCCAACGCTCCCTGCGTCACCCCAATAGCATCGGGAGTGCAATCTCAAGAAGCAGAGGCTGAGGTCTCTTGAGGCCGACACAGAGGAGTTAACGGATCTTTCCGATATCGCGCGACCGAACCGATGGTATATTATAGTAGTTGCATAGAAAATCCAACTGAGCGGCATATGACCCGGCGACTGTTCGGTCGTCCGTATTTTGAGCCACTCCCGCGTCCGGCCGCAAATTAGGCCGGATAGCTGCAGCACCCGGGTCGCTTCGCTACGGACTCCGTAGTTGCAACGTCGCCGTACTGATCATCCACGCAAATGTCGCTCGCCATCACGTCCTCGAGACGTCAGGACCAGGACGAAAAAAGAGACGTATCGACATACAGTATCGACCGACCCCGTTGGACACATCGTAAGCAGCCACCACTAGGACAACCCCACGTAGCCCCGTTTGCCCGGAGTTTCGAGGTGTTTGAGCTATGAGAGAGTCCAAAGACAGGGAAGAGGAGCATCCGCCTCTCTGGCAAAATCGGGATTTCTTGCGGTTTATTTTCGGACAGTTCGTAACGAACGCCGGAGATAGTCTCTACAGTGTCGCTATCCTGTGGGCGGTCTTCGAACTCAGCGGGTCGACGTTCCTCACAGGGGTCGCGAACTCGCTGTTGCTCCTCCCATTCCTGCTGCAAATCGTTGCCGGACCTCTCGTTGACCGGCTCCCGATCAAACAGGTACTGGTCGGAACACAGGTGATTCAAGGTATCGTTGTCCTCGTGCTTCCCATCGCAGCGTATACCGAGGCGTTGAGCGTAGCGATTCTTTTCCTGACGATTCCGGTTTTGTCGCTGATGACACTCGTAGCTGATCCACTACGGGCGACGGTCATCCCGCGAATCGTTGCCGAAGACCAACTGTCACGGAGTAATTCGGCGCTCACAACCATCACACACGGACTTGACATGGTATTCGATGCGATGGGCGGACTGTTTATCGCTCTCTTCGGGGTGACGACGTTGTTCCTCCTCGATACGATTACCTTCGCGATAGCAGGGCTCCTGTTCTCCGGGATGATGATACCGGCAGTCGGCGACGATACTGACGAAACTCCCGAGTCCGCCACCACAGCGTACCTGACAGACCTCCGTGAGGGTATAAACATACTCCGAGGGACAGTATTTCTGGAAATTATGGTCACTTCAGCGGTGTTCAACTTCGCCGTCGGCGTCACTCTCGCCATTCTTCCGGCATTCGGAGAGATACTTGGCGGACCAGCTATCTACGGACTACTGCTTGGAGCACTCGGTATCGGACGAGTTGTCGGTTCGATAGCCGCATCGTATGTCACTCATATGGCGTATGGCAGGTTCAAAGCGGTCACCTATTTGTTCTCAGCTCTCCTCTGGCTCGGATCGGTCGTTTCGTCGTCGATAGTACTCACTGTCGTGTTGTTTGGCCTGGCGTGGGTATCAGCGGGAATTGATGCTGTTATGGTTGAAACGTTGAACCAGAAGGTATTCCCCGCTGATCGCCTCGGTCGGGTGTCTGCTATCAAAGGCACCGTGTCCACAGGCACGCTGCCAATCGGATCACTAATCGGCGGCTTCATCGCAGAGCAATTAGGACCGGTATCCACGATGGAACTCGCCGCGGGTGGGTTCGGGTTCGCCGGTCTCTACTTCGCGCTTCGGACACGATTACGTAGTATTCCTGCGATAACAGATATTAATCCCGAGCGATTCGATATCTGTACTGAATCAGCAGAGGCTCAGGGCTGAAGTACCACGGGAACGAGTCCCGCGGCTTCACTGTTGAAGACCCGACCAGTACCTCGGATATGGTGGCGATAGATGAGCCAGTATTCGAACCTGTTCACGACGACTGATGAGAAGAAGTGACTCAGGTTAATGTGGGTCAAGAGGCCCTGGTAAAATCTCCGTATGAATATATTTCGACCTAGCTGCGGTCAACACGGGGCAAGCAGATCTGTTCCTATTACTGTTGCTTAACGACGACTGTATCTGCAACTAGGTCGCCGACCCGCTGATTGTCGTCAGTAAGCAATATTGACACCATTGCGATGAGGTTGAAAGTCGGGAGTGCGTCAACGATCCATAACAGGTTCCGTAGTATTGACGCGCCGATTGTGCAGTTGGAACCGTCGGGCTTGATAACGACTAGTCCAAGTAGGTATTTTCCCGGCGTGTAGCCGTACAGTCCCTCAAGCAAAAAACCGTAAATTAATGTTGCGACCAACCCCGCTAACGTGAACACGAGGAAACCTATATCGCCCAGGGCCGTCCCGGCGACTATAACAGGAATCCAGATTAGTCCCATAAGAATCGAGTCGATGAAGAATGCACCCACTCGGTGCCAGATCACATTTCCATTCGTCCCTAGTTGTGGTTTCGGATGCTTTTCCATAACTCACGTCTGATACGCAATGCTCATTAATCTTTGAGGGTTATGTCAGAGGTAGAGTTATAAAATAGTTCGCACTCTTCAGCAACCGGTTGTTTCGGGTAAGAGTATGTTTGAAGAAATAGGATCAACAGAGGCGGCCAAGAGTAGCCTCTGCTACGTGGTACTCTATCCAGAGACGGTGCAGACCGTTTGCCTTGGGGCATAACCCCGAGGCAGTTCACTCGCTGGTATTGCCTCTTTTCTTGAGGACGCGTGCGGAGTGCCGCATCTCCCCCTTTTTAGCTATCCGGAATGCGACCAGGACCGCCGATCTGTGCGAGTAAGGGTGCTGAAAGTGCGATTATGGATAGAACGAGCGTTATGGCTGTTAGACGCAGTCGCCTGTCGTATGCATCCAGATTGTCGGGCTCAACGATAACCAGTACAGTCGCGTGTATCAGGATTCCAACCAGAGATCGGACGGTTGGTTGGTCGGCTCGCGGTAGTTGTCGGAGTTGCCACGCCGACCAGACACTATATCCGAACAGAGAGACTGTGATACCGACCCACGACACGGTGAGTGCAGCGATGCCTAGCGTCCCGCTTGCCTCTGGAATCAGCATCAGGTAGATCCCGAAACCAATCACAGATAGGAACAGAAAGACAATAGAGGCTATAAAGAACACACCGAATGCCTCTCCAAGCGTGTCCGGAGACAGCAATCTCTCGACACTAATAGGAGTAGTCCCAGAATCATCGTTTGATTGCTCCTGCTGAGTAAGGAACTTACGGAGCGTAGAACGATCACGAGTGGGTCCATCCTGGTGCCGGTCAAAGTACCATCCCGCGATAAGCGCAAGGAGCGTGCTCCCCACAATCGTAATGAATCCAGCGCGAATGCCAAGCGCCAGGTCGGTAACCGACTGTGTATTTTTTCCGATGACGAGTATCAAAATCCCGCCGACTTTCAGTCCAATCCCGAACACACCAAGACGGAAATTCATGCCCCACAGATCAAGCATTTCGTAGTACGAAACACCTGCCTCGGTAGTGTCAGCAGCATTCATACACAACAGCCACGGGAGAAATAGGAATCCACCGACGGCACCGAACAGGCCAGCAATCGCACCGTAGAGCGGACTCTCGATCACTCCGACGCCGACTGCTGTCAACGGGACACCGAGGAGTACACCATAGACGGCCCCATACAACCAAAGGTACAAACTGTCTCCCTCCGAATAAGTGGCGGTCACAAGACACGATAATATAATGTGGATGATCAATCTTTTCTTTGCTCCGATTAGGTCGAATCGGACGCCTTCTACTTGAGTCGACTAATCAACGAGCGGAATCCCTGTGACAATCTACGTCTTTAGCAGAGATGTGTCTGAAAAATCAGTTGTGCTCTGTTGACTCGATGGAAACGCTGCTACCCTAGGAGAGCGTGAAACAAGACAACGGGACAGTCCTCGAGGCAGGCACCGTCGGCGATGCAGATATCGAAGTCGACAGCCACGTGTGTGCCGTGGATACCTATAGTAGCAACTGAAACGATTTACACACTGATCGCAACGCCGTCGTGCGACCAGGTGTGCAATGACGTTCAGCGGCTACTATAGCTGCTCCGGTTCGTCGACCGGCCCCAGACTCGGTGCCCCTCGTGTTGCTCGGCGACATCACGGTTTTCTTCGAAGTTGGGATCGATAGCCATGAGATATCCTCGATAAGAGTGGCGTAGTCCAGACGAACTATAGTAGCTCTTGAAAGTCAATGCACACCCGATCGCAGGACAGCGTTGTGATCGGTGTGTAAATCGTTTCAGGAGCTACTATAGCCATCCTCCGAAACTGTGGCAACTTCCAGACCCCACAGAAATTGAAACCGGTGCTCTCAATGCATACGCTCTGAGCGACACAGTAGTTGCCTCAAATTACAATCATCTGTCAATATCTGGCGTTCTGCATGAACTGGAATGAATTTGTGCCTAACCTGTGGCCGATTTCGGCAATCGACTAAGACAGTTCCCCGGCCAGTACGATCTGTATGTCATCGGGCATCTCTCGGAAAGCGTTTCTTCGCGCAACTGGAGTCGCACTTGCTGCGACTATCGCAGGGTGCAATAGCACAACTGACAACAGCGGACCGAACACCAATACACAGCCCTCTTCTGAGGCTTCTCCGCAATCCGAACAACAGAATGACGACTCGCCGACGTTCGGAAATTTCTACGTCGGCAACGCAAACACAAGCAGTAGTACGGTCATCGACGGACGTGCTGAAGTCGTACATACACGGCCCGATACGGCCACCGACAAGTCACCCGTCGTAATGGTGCCCGGCCTCGGGTTGTCACCGTACATTTACCGGACGACACCTGACGGTCGACGCGGCTGGGTGGAGTACTTTGCCGAAGCTGGCCATCCAGTGTATGTATTCAACCCCCCTCGAAACGTCGATTCAGGTGGCTTAGACACTGCCGCCTTCCAAAACTCTGACTCTGCGTCACTCTCTCGATGGTCTATCGATCGAGCATGGCCGACGTGGGGGTTCGGACCTGAAGTCGGTGACCCATACGAGGACGTTCGATACCCGGTCGAGTCGGTTGACCAACTCGTTGCGTCATTCCCCGCATACGTTAGCACTGGTGGCGGAGGTGGCGGTGGGAGTCGGTTCGCATCACCTCAGGAGACTACCGCTCTGGAGGCGCTTCTCAACCGTGTTGGTCCGGCAGTGCTGCTCGTTCACTCAGCGGGCGGTAGTTCCGGATTCGCGGTTGCACAAGCTGTGCCGGACCTCGTTGAACGGCTCGTCGCAGTTGAGCCGGTCGGTGCGCCGACCGACCCGCAAACTGTGGCGGAGATGGGTGGTGATGCACCGTTTATGGGAGTGTATGGCGATTACGTCGACGAGCGTGGACAGACTGGTCGCAAGGAAGCGACCCAGACAACTGCAGAACTCGCAGGAGAGACAAGTCCCGCATCGACGCTGCTTAGCCTTCCGGACGAAGGGATATCCGGAAATACACATCTCATGATGCAAGACGACAATAACGGTGACATCGCTGATCGGATTATTTCTTGGATTAGTGACTGATTCTGGGGTGTAGTACCGTTCGAACCGAGACAGAATGTATTTGCACCGACCGAATGAATACTCGATAGATGCGGCAGTTGCTCTGGTGGCTCATTGGTGGGTCTCGCGGAGGCCGCAATCGGCTTCGTATCCTCCGCGCACTCAACGACCAGCCACGAAACACCAATCAATTGTCGAATGACCTGGATTTGAACTACAAAACAGTGCAGCACCACCTCGAAATCCTCGAGGAGAGCAATATCGTGACCACGGAGGGTAACAATTACGGGCAGATGTACTTCCTTTCAGACAGAATGATGAACAACCTCGATATCATGGAAGACGTGGCGGAACAGGCCGGAGTTGATGATGATTCGTAACTGGATCAAGAGCCCACTTGGAACGACAGTAGCGAGTACGACCGTCGCGAGTGGTATCGCACTCTTAGTCGCACTCTTCACCTCAATCCCATCCCATGGCCCTCCCTCGAGGGCGCTGTCCTCACAGGTTGAACTGCTCATTCGGATGGAGATTTTCTTTACAACCCTGAACCTCGTGTTACTGGTGGCACTCGCAGCCATCTACGTGCAGCTTTATCGCGATCTTCCGAACAAGTACACAGCAAGCCTGCTTGTGCTAAGCCTCGCGCTGCTCCTATACGCGGGTACGTCAAATCCAGTAGTACACAACGTCTTCGGATTCCGCCCTCGCCCAAATATCGGCGCGTTCGTGTTTCTCCCGGACTTCTTCATCGGACTTGCCATCCTAGTTCTCCTCTATCAGAGCCAGACCTGAGTTCGCATCAATTTTTCAGAGGTCTGAGGTGGCTTTCATAGACGGATTTCGTTCACCGATTAGACGGACTCTTTAGCATCTCCAGCTATCTCCTGATGTGGGTGTGACGCGTGAGTCACGCCGGACTGTCTTCCGTCGAATTGCTCGCCAACCGACTATCAAGTGGCCAGTCTATACTTCAAGCCCGCTGTATGACCGCGCTTCACTTGCCGGATTAGAGTCAGATATTCGCGCCGTCGCAGGAGCCAGGTTCGATCACGTCCACCACGAGTCAGTTGAGAAGTTCGTTTGCTCACTCCCGCTAGCGTATTTCAGTTCAACGTACACGACCGCTACGTGGGACCAACTCGCTACGAGATTGACACATTATAGTAGCCGCTGAACGTCATTGCATACCAGATCGCACGACAGCGTTACGACCAGTGCGTGAATCGTTTCAGTGGCTACTATAGTTCGGTTATTCGTCCTGAAGGAACTCCACGGGTGGGAGCACGAGACCGCACTCTGCGAGTACCTCGAAAGCCATCTCGAACTCTGTAACAGCAGATAACACGCTTACACTGGTGAAGAAAGAAACCGGAATCGGATAGCGAGGATCTCCCTCCGTGGGGCGCGTCGTCTGAGTGGTGACACTATCCAGAGTTTCGCTAATCTCCTGAATTAGTTGACGGGGCCGTGGTGAATCGCCAGACGGGGCTTGATTCACGGATTCAGAGATTGCTTGATGTTGTGAACCGCACACATCAGGATGAGTTCACGAAATTCACCGTACTAAGTTCGCGCACGCACGGCGTTGCCGAGCGTGCGCTTGATCGTTGAGAAGACGGTCTCGCACATCGCTCGTTGGCGGTAGCGAGTCCCATCGATCCGCACGTTGTACGCGTGATCGATGGGCCGGAACTCACGATGCTTGATCAGCGGTCTCACGCCATCTTCGCGGAGTTTCTTGCGTGATTTCATCCAGTTATAGCCTTTGTCGGCGACGAGGCTGGCGAGGTCGCCCGTGTTGCGGCGGGCGACCTGCCAGCCGAGCTGTGTATCGTGGCGTTTTTTGATCGTACAGTGAACGTCCAGAATGGCTTGGCTTTCTGTGTCGACGAGAGCTGTCACTTTGAGCGTCTGCACGCGGTAATTCGTCCGGCGGCAGAGTGTTTGCTCGCGTTTTCGCGGTCGAAAAACGTCGCGTCGATGGCGGTGTGACCGCTTGCGCAGCTGCGCCTCTCGGCGCAGCAACACTCGCCAGAGTGTTGTCTTGATCTTATCAAACCACTTGACTAGCGTCGAGTGATCGGGAAGATCGGCCGCATTAAGGCCGATCTCCCCGAGTATTTGTGGCATTTCGCTCAGCAGATCCAATGCTTCCCGGTAGGACTTCTCCAAGTAAACCCGCAGACAGTGCAGCGACACCACCGCATACTCGGCGAAGCCGCCACCCCCTTCGGGGGCGGCGACTTCGCTTCGACCACCAACAGCATTTTTAGCTAACTGAACGACTTTGCTCGTGAAGCGGGAAATCTTCGACATAGACATCGGCGGTTTCCCGCTTCATCTCCCTAGTTCTGACGGTCGAATCCGTCGCTATCCAGCGATTCACCAAAGCCGATTGATTTGGATTTTGTGGAGCGAGAACGGACACCGCGTCGGCTGATGGAGCTTAGTATTCGACTCCATCTTGCCGGATTATCGCTTTCGAATACCATTCGAAAACTCGAGAGGTCCGGTGTCGATCGATCGCGGAAGGCTGTTCACGATTGGGTGCAGAAAGCCGATCTACAGCCAGCAACCGACGTAACTCCGAATCACGTTGCTTTCGACGAAACCGTGATTCAAATCGATGATCACCAGTATTGGCTGTATGCTGCAGTCGAACCTGAAACAAACAGAGTCACCCATATACGACTATTTTCGACGACTGCGAACGCATTAACTGAACAGTTTCTGCGAGAATTAAGCGAGAAACACAATGTCGAAGATGCAGTTTTTCTCGTCGATGGCGCATAGTATCTCCAGACAGCACGCCGCCGGCACGGACTCCGATTTCGATACGAAAAACAGGGAAATCGGAATACAATCGAATATATATTTTGAGAGATAAAACGCCGAACCTCTTCATTCTCGAACTGTTTCAGTCATGCTAAACCACCAACCGCAGAATCGTGGCTCCAAGACATCGCCGTCTGGCAGAATTCTACAAACTAAACACGACCAAAAGGCCACAGAAAAACTTCTTGTCACTGAATTGGCCGGATACGTCGGTAGAGGCCAATAGCGATCATACTACGGGTTGCGATCTTTCTTCATTCTGGTGATATAACCAGCTATTCTATTTCTTACCCGTTTGGCTTCTACGTTGGTTAGTTGTTCGACATGTGCCTTGTTCTCCTCGAAGTCTTCAGTGAAAGTGCTTGGATGTTGTTCGATGAGCGAATCGCCGATAGACATGATTTCGTTGGCGTTCGAGGACATAGTGCTAGCACGATAGCATTGACAATAGTTCTTTGGCAAACTTTGTGTTAGTAGTGGCTAGCAAATTGACTCTGCGACCAAACGCGGTCGTGATACCGATTGTGGAGTCCATTCTCCCCGGGCAGTGATTGTTGATTATCAGGATGCCATGTGTCGCCGGTATATTAATTATCCTCTGGCCAGAAGGTGAGTTGAGAGCGATCACTATGGCACAAAGCCTCACGATAACTAGCAGAGAAACGCCCTCTGAACAGACTCGCGTTTGCCACTTTGACGAACTATCGGAACGAGCGAAAGACTGCCTCCTACGGACGATCGAGATCGAAATCACAGCCGGCGTTGATCCCGAAATCGCTACGGAACTCGTACAGTACGACCTGATCAAATTTATCGAGTACTACGATGTTCAGTTCACTGACCACAGAGCTAGCAGTTCGGTTTCGGCTTAACGGTCCTCGCTGACTTCCCTTAGTCAACTAGTAAAACTATCCTGAGAAGAGTTATGCAAGCCCGATCCCGACCGGTTAGCATGTGGCAATTCTCGACAGAGAACCAGTAAGAGACCCGTTCAATCAGAGCACTTAAGCAGAAAATGAACAAAGCCGATAACTGATGACGGCAGAACCGGAAGACATTATCAGCATCGGAGACCGACTGTTAAGCCAACACCCCGAATCATTCACGAACGATTTCAATACGAATAATAAAGCAGTGACAAAGATGACCAATGTCGGGTCTACACGGGTTCGGAACAGGATTGCGGGATATATAACCCGACAGCGGGCCGAAAACTGATTGGACAGTATTTTTATCATTGATCGATTCGTGGAATAACTACTAGTTCACGTCCAGTGATGACATCGTGTGCGGTATTCGTGAACTTTTACCGACTTCGGATTAGTGCAGTTGCGGACAGAACGATCCTGTTCGCTATCGGCCCATCCGAGAAAAATTGCGCTGACGGATGATTCCGACCGACGACCGACCGAGAACGGATTGTCTGATGGGCGACCATATTTTAACGGGCTAAGCCTGTTAATGCCAGACCAAAATTCCCGCGTCTCACGTGTCTCCAACGCTGAAGCCACGCACCAGACACGAACTAACTACATACTCTATACGTCCAATTCCGAAATATTTGACCACGTCAGTACGCCGTGACCGTCCTCAGGCGAGAAGGAAGAAAGGTTTTTGGAGACATATATGGTATCTGCTAACAGATGTTAATAACTGGAACGGTAATCGTCGACTCCGGTACCATCATTCGAGATGGGGCCGTCCTCGTGGAGGATTCAGTCATCGAGCGCGTCGGAGACCGAGATGATATCGTTGATCAGTATCCCGATCACGAAAGCCAGGAGTACGACGTTATTTTGCCCGGCCTCGTCGGGGGTCATATTCACTCCGTACAGAGTCTCGGTCGTGGAATCGCCGACGATACGGAACTCCTCGACTGGTTGTTCGACTACATTCTACCGATGGAAGCGTCGCTTTCGGCCGAGGAGATGGAAGTGGCCGCAAAGCTCGGATACCTCGAGATGATCGAAAGCGGAACGACGACGTGTGTGGATCATCTCTCAGTCGATCACGCGGACGAGGCGTTCGAGGCCGCGGGAGAGATCGGCATTCGGGGTGTCCTCGGCAAAGTACTGATGGATCGCCGCTCACCCAAGGGGCTTTTGGAAGAGACGACGGCCGCACTGACAGAGACGGAACGTCTCATCGAGAAGTACCACGGTTCGTTCGACGACCGCATTCGGTATGCCGTCACTCCGCGGTTCGCCGTATCCTGTACCGAAGAGTGTCTGCGCGGAGCTCGCGAACTTGCGGATACGTACGAGGGAGTCAGAATCCATACGCACGCGAGCGAGAACCAGAGTGAAATCGAGACCGTCAAGGAAGATACAGGAATGCGGAATATTCACTGGTTAGACGAGGTCGGTCTCACGGGTGACGATGTCGTCCTCGCCCACTGTGTCTGGACGGACGAAAGCGAACGACAGGTCCTCGAGGAAACGGGGACTCACGTCACCCACTGTCCGTCCTCGAATATGAAACTCGCGAGCGGCATCGCCCCTGTCTGGGACTACCTCGACCGAGATATCAACGTCGCGCTCGGCAATGACGGGCCCCCCTGTAACAACACCCTCGATCCGTTCACCGAAATGCGACAGGCGAGCCTCCTGCAGAAAGTGGATCGACTCGACCCCACCGCAACCCCAGCCAGTGAAATATTCGAAATGGCCACGATTAACGGCGCGAAAGCGGCCGGCTTCGACCGGCTAGGAGCGATTCGCGAAGGGTGGCGTGCCGATATCGTGGGTGTCCGGACGGACATCACACGTGCAACGCCGTTGCACGACGTTCTCTCTCACCTCGTGTTCGGCGCCCACGGGGAAGACGTGGTGTTCACGATGGTCGACGGGGACGTACTCGTCGAAGACGGCGACGTGACGACCGTCGACGCAGAAGCGATTCGGCAACGGGCAGACGATGTCGGACTCTCACTCGAGTCTCACCGCGAGGCGGCACAGGAAGTCAAACCGTGACGCCGGTCGACCGTTTCCGCTTCGTCGGTGCCCTTCGAGGCGACTGGACTAACCCGACCAGCGAGGAGTTCGACTCGGTGGGAGCCGTAAATCAGTGATCGACGAAGTTCGGGCAACGAGCGCACTGAATCACCATCATTTCCAGTGTCGTGCTGGACTGTACCGATTCTCCGCGACCTCTGTCGTCGCATCCGCGTCTCGAGGCGGCCGACTTTCGGTAGCGGCCACTGCCGATGCGTCTGCATCGTCACGGTCGGACAACTCCTCTAACTCGGCAGCCGTAATGCTCTCCGCGGGGCGATCGAACCGAACTGAGCCGTCGACGATTCCGACGATTCGATCGTAGTGCTCGACCGCGAGGTCCATGTCGTGGAGGACGGTAATCAACATCCGTTTCCCCGCAACGTCCTCGAGGACGTCGAGGACAGTGATGCTCGACGACGGATCGAGGTTGGCTGTCGGTTCGTCCGCGACGATAACGGGTGCGTCCTGCATCAGCGCTCGAGCGAACGCTACTCGCTGGCGTTCGCCCGCACTGAGCGTGTCAGTTCGTGCGTCGGCCTTCCCATCGAGTCCGACGCGGTCGAGCAACTCGAGTGCTCGGGCTGGATTTCGGGGCGCGAGCGGTTCGAGCAGGCCCCGCCACCAGGAACGAGACAAACTACTGCCGACGAGCACGTTGGCCAACGCAGTCCGCCGGTCGACGAGCGTGCCACCGGGATATGCATGTGCCACGTCTGCGGAACGGGGACGGTCACCGTCGAACGTTTTGGTCAATCCGTCGAATCGCAACTCGTGGTGTCGCTCAGTCATCATCATCGTTCAAAATGACCACCATTCTGACTGCGTCACCTAATTCCCCGAATTCTTCGTGGCCAGTTGTGACGTACTTGTCGACGTTTTGTTGGTCTAATGTAGTCTCACTTTCTTTCTCGTCGAGACCGATGAAAGCGTCGCGAATCGCTGCAACAGTCTCCTCTTCCAGGGTGCCGTTGACTGCCCAGGGATAGTCGGCGAACCCGGGCGTTCGCCAGACTTCGATGACAGTCTCATCGACGGACCGAGTCTCGACGAGTCGGTTGTAAATACGGGCATTGAGCGCTCCGACACTGGTGTTGCCACCAGAAACCGTTCCCGCGACGGCATCGTAGGCCTCGACGTGAGTGAGAGATTTGAACGCCCGAGCCGGAAACAGGTCGTGACGGCGTCGAAAATAATAGGCCGGCATCACCGTGCCGCTCGTACTGAGGGGGTCGCCGAAAGCTAGGTCCAACGAATCTGCGGACCGCTTCAGGTCATCTATCGAGGAGACCGCGGTCGACTCGTGAGCGATGAAGACGGAGTGCCAATCGGTCATCCCGCTTTTGCTCCCGACGACGATCGGTTTCGCGTTCGCTCGATGGTGAGCGAGGATATAGGAGACACCCCCGAAGTAGCCGAGATCGACCTGCTCGGCCGTCATCGCCTGGACGAAGCCGGCGTAGTCCGTCGTCGTGCGCAGATCGACAGACGCGTCCAGTTCGGACTCCAGATACGCGGCGAGCTCGGTATTTTGTTCGATAGCCGTTCGGGATCGACGGCCGGAATGACGCCCATAGTGAGAGTCTGGGAGCGCCGTTCGCTTTGGAGGCAGCCACCGGCGAGACCAGCACCAACCACTCCGAGAACCGCTCGTCTCGTTTTAGCAGTGTTCACGAGTCCCATTTATTTCGGGAGGAGTACGAATAGTTTGCTCTGACCGCAATCTTCCGGAGGCAGGCCCAGGTGGACAACCGATTTGCTGCGTCGTGCCTTTTGGCAGTGGGACAATGTTATGGACGTGCGTACGCTGTCGTGTCATATGGAGATCGACGTGAGTGGCACAGTGTGTCCCCAGACGGTGCTCATCGTGAGACGATGTCTGGAGGAACTCGAGCCCGGTAACGAGCTCACGGTCATCGGGGACTATCCACCGGCAGAGCGTAGCATCCGCCGCTCCTGTCACAAACACGGGTACAGCGTCGCAGCGACATCCACGACGGACGCTGATGCGGAGTTTGCGCTTCGAATTCGTGTGCCCAGTGCAGCGAAAACGTGACGGCCGGGGCAGAACCGCTTCCGATTCGAGGAGCGGAACCGGTGGTCGGTGAGGTTTCCCGGCTCTTAGATCACTCGCTCGACGCGATTGCTTCAATTTCGACACCGACTCCTTTGGGGAGATTTGCGACCTCCACGGCACTGCGGGCGGGAGGCTCGTCGTCGAAGAATTCGCTGTAGGTATCGTTCATCTCTTCGAAATCGTTGATGTCGTCCAGAAACACCGTGACCTTCAGGATATCGCTCATATCCAGCCCTTCCGCCGACAGAACGCCCTGGATGTTGGAGAGAGACTGTTCGGCCTGTGCGGCGATCGATTCGTCGGAGAGTAACTCTCCGTCGGGCGTCATCGGTATCTGCCCGGCAGTAAAGACGAGCTCACCGTCGGTCGTCGCCTGACTGTACGCACCGACTGCCTCTGGAGCATCGCTCGCACTGATAACTCGCTTCATGCACAGTGAGAGTCCCAGTCTCTCCTCTTAATAGTAATCTCTGGCAAGAGAGACGACTACTGGGATGGCTCGTGTGTGACATCTGTGCGCCGAACGGTGGTCCGTCCGGTACCTGAGGCGAGTCGGAAGCCCCGATCGCGCAGCCACTGGGTCGCACGACTCTCCCCGTGAAGCAGTACTTCCACGAGATCGTCCGGTTCATCGATGTCTACTGCGAGTCGGTACGAATCGATCTCCGCCAGCGTGGCCCCGATTTCGAGCGCTGTGGACCGATGGTCGAGGTAAGAGGTGCCGTGATAATCGACCGCGAAGTCAGTCGTACGGGAAACGAGCGCGTTCGTCCCACCCCCGATTCCGCGCGCGAGCACGACGTCCTCCTCTCTGGTGAGCAAACGCTCGAGCGCCGCGTCCGTAATCAACGGCAGATCGGCCATGACGACTGCGACGGCCGACGAAGCAGCACGAAGACGTTCGTTGACGGCACGCGAAAGCGACCGTTCGTCGACGAGCACGGGACAGTTCTCGAACTCGATCGGCGCCGAAGAGAGGACGAGTGGGTCTCTGCCGGTATCCTGAACGACGGAAACGACGTCTCGCAACATCGCTCGCGCAAACTCGTTCCGGTCGTCGTAATCGAGGAGCGTCGATAACCTCGTTTTGGGGCCTCGAGCGTCGAAGGGTACGATGACTCGCATGTCGATTCTCTTTTCCAGTTACCGGTGCGACACCATCAATATCCGCGTTTTGCTGTCGGATCGCTCCCGACACGATTCGCGACCGCGGCCCATTCGGCACACAGATTTGGCAAATTGGAGTCTCTGAGATGAGTCCGATTGTCCGTTGGACTATGTCTGTTATCCGGAAGTACTATCAAATCGTACCACACCATCCCCACGTGTGTCAAAGTCTAACGAGGGGCAGTCGAAGGTGGCATCCTTCTTCGGCTACGAAGAGTACGGTACCGACACGAAAACAGAGGTGATCGCCGGGATAACGACGTTTCTGACGATGTCGTACATCATCGTCATCAATCCGGTGATCCTCTCGGAAGCGATCAGTATCGACGGCTACTCCGACGGAGAAGTGTTCCAGATGATCGCAATTACGACGATCCTCGCAGCAGTGGTGGGGACGGCCGTCATGGCCCTCTACGCTAACCGCCCGTTCGGTCTCGCACCTGGAATGGGGCTCAATGCGTACTTCGCGTTCACCGTCGTCATCACGCTCGGTGTCCCGTGGCAAACCGCGCTCGCGGCGGTGTTCGTCGAGGGGGTCATTTTCATGGCGATGTCCTCGGTCGGCGCGCGACGGTACATCATCGAATTTTTCCCGAAACCGGTCAAGTTCGCCGTTGGTGCCGGTATCGGACTGTTCCTCCTGCTGTTGGGGCTCATCGAGATGAACGTCGCGACCGCACACGATTCGACGTTAGTTACCTTGGGGAACGTCGCCTCCGATCCGGTCGCTATCCTCTCCCTCGTGGGCCTGGCGTTCACGCTCATCCTTTATTCGCGTGGCGTGACCGGTTCGATTATCATCGGTATCCTCACCACGGCCTTTGCCGGGTGGGGGCTGACGATCGCCGGCGTGGTCAACGATGGTCTCCTCACCCCTGGGACCGTTCCCGAACCACACTACGATATTACGCCGCTGGTCGGTTCGTTCCTGCAAGGGTTCCAGAACATCGAACCAGTGACATTTGCGATCGTCGTATTCACGTTCTTCTTCGTGGACTTCTTCGATACGGCCGGAACGCTCATCGGCGTCTCGCAGTTCGGCGGCTTTCTGGACGACGACGGGAACCTGCCGGAGATGGAGAAGCCGCTGATGGCGGACGCGATCGCGACGACCTTCGGAGCGATAGTCGGAACGACGACTGTCACGACCTACGTCGAGAGTTCCACGGGGATCGAAGAGGGAGGTCGGACCGGGATGACCGCTCTCATCGTCAGCCTCCTGTTCCTGCTCTCGCTCGTCGCGATACCCCTCGTTGCTGCCATTCCGACGTACGCGTCGTACTTAGCGTTGGTCGTCGTCGGTCTGATCATGCTCGAAGGAATCACCGAAGTGAACTGGGAACAGTCCGATTGGCTGATCCCGGGTGGCTTGACGATGGTGATGATGCCGCTAACGGCGTCGATCGCCAACGGTATCGCCGCGGGGATCATCAGTTACCCGATCGTCAAAACGGCCCAAGGGGACCACCAAGACATCCACACGGCACAGTGGGTGCTCGCAGGAGCGTTCGTCCTCTATTTCTATGTTACCTCCGGAGGTGTGATCGGATAGCGACCATCACTCATTCCGAGTGACGAGGGCGGTACTGCAACCCAGATAGTCTGGGAAGGACAGTATTGCTACTGGAGAGACGAAAATCGATTAGCGTCGGCTCGCGATCACGGCTGTACCGACTGTCCACATTACTGATGACTTCCCACCGAGCACACGGAGACGTTCCTTGGTCGTCCACCAGCTTGCAGACGGTTCTGGCGTGTTCGCTTATCGGAGTGATAGGCGTTCCACTGATCAGTCCCATTCTACCGGATCTCCGTGCTGTGTTCGGGATCAGCGACACGCAAATTGGCCTCGTAATTACAGCGTATACACTCCCCGGTGTGATCTTGACGCCGTTTATCGGGCTACTATCTGATCGACTGGGACGCCGAACGGTCGTTCTTCCCCTCTTGCTTCTCTTCGGCCTCGCTGGCGGCGGCATCGCTCTCGGTCCCTCGTTTCGCGGCGTACTAGCCCTTCGTTTGCTACAGGGAATCGGTGGAAGCGGGCTGATGATGCTGGCGATAACGCTTATCGGCGACTTCTACGGCGGCGAACGACGGAACAGGGTCATGGACATAAACAGTAGCTCCATCGGCATCGGTGCCGCCACGTATCCGCTACTCGGTGGCGCGTTAGCCGCCATCCGCTGGAACGTCCCGTTCGCGTTCTTCGGACTCAGTCTATAGTAGCCGCTGAAACGATTTACACACTGATCGCAGCGCAGTCGTGCGATCAAGTGTGCAACGACTTTCAGCGGCTACTATAGTGGTCGGGTGTATCGCGCTGTTCACGCTCGAGGAACCGTCAATAGAAGATCCGCCTACGATTAGAACGTACGTTTCTCGAGTGCTCTCCGCAGCCCTCGTCCCGCGAGCACTCGCCCTCTGAGCCGTCGCCTTTCTCACGTTTTTCCTGTTCTACGGCGGTATTCTAACCGTGCTCTCGTTACTTCTAAGCGATGTTCACGGCCTTTCCGCCGGACAGATCGGGATACTATTCAGTATGGTTTCCATCGCCAACGAGACCGTGGCGTCGCAGTACGGACGTATCTCTCGTTCCCTCGATCCGAAGGAACTGATCCCCCTCAGGTTCGTCGGATTCGGTGTGAGCCTCCTCGACGTCTGGGCCGCGTCCACGCCGGTACTGATCGGCGCGATGTTGCTCTGTTTCAGTCTTGGGTTCGGACTCGTGATGCCGTCTCTCGATACGTCCGTCGTCGGTCTCGTTTCGAGCCAATTCCGCGCGAGCATGCTGGGCGTCCTGACGAGTATGCTCTGGCTCGGACAGACTGTCGGCCCGATAACGTTCACCGGGATTGTGAGCACCGCGTTCGACGAACCGGTGACCGGCTATCGCTTCTTGTTGTTGTGCTGTGGAATGGCGTCGCTCGTCGGCGGTGTACTCGTGTTGCTCGCGTTTGGTCGCCGATAGTAACACGGCGATTCCGGAGACTCCGGTCGGCTATTCGAGCACCGAATACGGGATCACGCGGACCGACTCCCCCGTCGACAGATCGGACTCTGCGAGGACGATGCCGTCAGCTCGCGTCGCACGCGTACTGGAGGAGAGAACGCTAGGATCGAACGTCTCATCGTAGACCTCGAGCGGAGAGTCGACGTGGCCCAGGGGAACGGCGTCCCCTTCGTCCAACGTAACCGGCACAGCGTACTCGAAGCCACTCGTCCCGATACCGACGTCGCACGTGAGGGTCGCCTCGATCGTCGATAGCGGCTCCGTCTCGCCGACGAAGAACGAACGCATGACGAGTGTCGCAACCGTGTGCGCGCCGACTGGCTTTCCCGGAATCGCGAAGGCGACCGCGTCGTGATCGGGGAGTCGTGCGACTGCGATCGGTTTGCCGGGACGAATCCGGACGCGATGGAACGTTACCTCGCCCAACGCCTCCAGGGCACGGATAACGTAGTCCTTCTTGCCGACGCTCGTTCCGCCAGTCGTGATGATCACCTCGTGTTCGTCGGCCAACTGTGCGATTCGGTCCCTCGTCTTCTCGTATTCGTCGGGAACTGTTCCCTCGATGGTGGCGGTGTGCCCCCACGAACGGACGAGCGCGGCCAGCATCGGGGAGTCGAGGTCAGCGGCCTTTTCCTCGTGAATCTCGGATCCAGTAGCCAGTAACCCTGTGGAGAAGGGGTCGTATACGCTGACGCGTTCGATACCGAGGTCTCTGAGCAGAATCAGATCTTTCGCGGAAATCCGCTCTCCGGACCGAAATAGCACGTCACCAGCAGACACGTTGCTCCCCCGTTCGTAAGTATACGTACCCGGTTCGATGCTGCTCCCCCTGAGTTCACCCGCTTCGACGGACGCTTCCTCGATTTTGAGCACGGCGTTTGCGCGCTCTGGGAGCGGTGCCCCTGTGGCGATGCGGACAGCTTCCCCGGCCGCTAGCGACGGGGGCTCGTCCTCCGGAAATACCTCTCCGTCACTGACTGTGAGGGGGTACGACTCGGTCGCGTCGACGGCGAATCCGTCCATGGTCGCGTGGTCGTGAGGCGGAACGTCTCGGGGAGCAGTTATCGACTCTGCGAGAAACCGTTTGGCTACACCGTCTCTAACGCTCGATTCACTCGGCTCGCGGTTCGACAGCGCCCGGTCGCGGACGTCGAGAACCTCTCGCACGGCCTCGGAACGAGATAGCATCGATTCGTGGTCGTGTGCCATAACGATGGGTTGGGTATTTTATCACAAACCCCTTTCGTCCGTTTTTTCAGGTGAACTGGAACGCTCTCCGAACGGGAGCCGTTCCTCATAACGGGAGAACAGACCGACAAATGACTGGTCAGTTGCTGTTATACCCTTCAGGGTTGTTTCTAGTTGACGTACATTATTTGACCATTCGCATGGTTTCGACGTGCCAGACCGCCATCTAAACACAGAGAGAACTTATGTACGAAAATATATATTTAATAAGTTATTTATGCGAAACCCATGTCTATGCGAATCGACAGCACATGTCAGAGAGAGACGGTTCCATCGAACTGGCGTACGGATTGGAAGACAAACCACCGGCGATCAAGGCGCTCTTTCTCGGTGTCCAGCACGTAGCGGCCATGATCGTTCCGGCGACGGCGGTGGCGCTCATCGTCGGAGGGGGGGTCGGAGTCGGTTCGGCCGACACAGCCTTCCTGGTACAGATGGTGCTCGTGTTCTCGGGACTCGCAACGCTCGTGCAGGTGTTCCCGATCGGTCCCGTGGGGGCCCGGTTACCCATCGTTATGGGTACGAGCTTCGCGTTCGTCGGCGCGGCGACAGCTATCGGGAGCCAGTACGGGCTCGACGCCGTCTTCGGCGCGATCGTCATCGCGGCGCTGGTAGAGGTGCTGATCGGATGGCAGTTCAAGCGGGTCAAAAAATTCTTCCCGCCACTGGTGACTGGCCTCATCGTTATGATCATCGGCCTCTACCTGATTCCGGTGGGAATGGATTACCTGGCAGGTGGCGCTGGTGCCTCCGACTACGGCGCGTACCATAACCTGGGTCTGGGGCTCCTCGTCCTCGCCGTCACCGTCGGCCTGAATCTTTTCACGGATGGTCCCTTGCGGATACTGAGTATCCTGTTCGGCCTCCTGGTCGGGTACATCGCTGCAATCACCATGGGGGTCGTCGACTTCTCGCCGGTCGCGGACGCGAGCTGGTTCGCCGTTCCCGTCCCTGGTCGGTTCGGGTTCTCCTTCGAGCCGGTCGCCATTCTGACGTTCACCGCCCTACACATCACGGCAGCCATCGAATCCGTCGGGGACATCTCCGGCATCACGGCCGCCGAGGGTCGCACCCCCGACGAAGACGAGGTGACGGGCGGCCTCTTCGTCGACGGGATCGGTAGCTCGATCGGTGCACTATTCGGCGCATTCCCGCTGACCACGTTCTCACAGAACGTCGGCCTCATCAACTTCACGGGCGTCATGAGTCGTTACGTCGTCGGCGTCAGCGGGGCCGTGCTGCTCGTTCTCGGTTTCATTCCGAAGGTCAGTGCCGTCGTGACGACGATTCCGAGTGCGGTGCTCGGCGGTGCGGTGTTGGTCATGTTCGGTATGGTGATGGCGAGCGGCCTTCGTCTCATCTTCCTGAACGAACGCATGAACCGGCGGAACATGGTTATCATCGCAACCTCGATCGGCGCTGGACTGGGCGTCGAGGTCCGGCCGGATGCGCTCAGTGCGCTACCTGACGAGGCGAATATCTTCTTCGGGAACGCGATAATCGTGACCGCCATTTCGGCGATCCTTCTCAATACGCTGGTTCCGCGCGAGGCGGACACCGACATCGACGAGGCGGCGACGGGCGATCTCGACGAGGGTCTGGGGGCCGACGCAGTCGGCTCCTCCGAAGATTAACTCGAGACTCTTCCATTCCGAAACGGGAACCTGACTTCGGAGTAGTACCGGGATGCCGTGTGTTCGCGGTGTTGAATAGCTAGATTCTCACGCTTCACCTCTGATCCCGGAATGGCATGTCACACCATAACAAACTATTTTGTGATTGAACTGGACGTGCCACTATGTGGTGCAATAGCTACGCACGTAGCGACCGGACCCGACATCGGTTCCGCGAGGATGCAGCGGCTGAGAAAACCTACAAGGAGGCGACTCTCTCGTGACCCAGTCCGTCGACACGCTCGTCCGGGGAACGCTGGTCAACGTGAACACCGGCAATTTGGAGGAGCGCCCCGTGGCAATAGACGGCGGGGCCATCGTTGCGCTGGACGAACGTCCCGCCGAGCGCGAACTCCACGCGAACTACATCGCGCCCGGCCTCATCGACGCACACATGCACGTCGAGTCGAGCATGGTGACGCTGCCACAGTACGCGGACGCGGTCGTTCCTAACGGCGTGACGAGCGTCGTACACGACCCCCACGAAATAGCGAACGTGATCGGTGCCACGGGCGTCCGCGCAGTCATCCAAGACGCTGAACAGACGCCGTTGAAGGCCCGCTTCACCGTCCCTTCCAGCGTCCCAGCGTCGGACCTCCAAGACGGCGGGGCAACGCTTCCTCCCGATATGGTGACGGCCCTGCTCGAGGAACCGAACGTCGTCGCGCTCGGCGAAGTAATGGACATCCCCGGGTTGCTCGCGGGGGAGAAGGACGTCCACGCGAAGGTTCGCGCCGCACGGGAGCGCGGACTGACCGTCGACGGTCACATGCCACGGGTCACGGGCGACGACCTCCAGGAGGCCGCACGGTATCTGGACAACGACCATGAGAGTATCACGCTCGCCGAGGCTCGGGAGAAAGCCGATGTCGGTCTCCACGTCTACCTGCGCGAGGGATCCTCCAGCAAGAATCTCGCCGAGCTCCTGCCGCTTACCGAAGAGATCGACACTCGCCGGCTCTCACTCTGTACGGACGATCGTGAAGTCACGGACATCGTCGATCGAGGCGGGATCGACTTCGCGGTCCGGAAAGCGATCCAGGAAGGGGCAGATCCGGTCGAGGCGGTACAGATGGCGACGATCAATACGGCGGAGAATTACGATCTACCGTTCGGGAAGGTAGAACCGGGAGCACCGGCGGACCTCGTGTTGCTCGAGGAACTGGACTCCTGGCGCGTCGACGACGTACTCATCGACGGTGAGCTGAATCCGACGGAGGATGGGCACACTCCTTCACCGACCAACATTCCGACGGACACGGTCGAGTTCCCCTCGGTCTCAGCGCCGGACCTCGCGATCACGGCTCCCGACGGTCACGGTCGCGGCGCGCACGTCCGTGTCATCGACGCCGTCGGCGGCCTCCAGACCGAGCCTATGATAGCCGAGGTTCCCGTGCGTGACGGCACTCTGACGCCGAAGCCGAACGAAGATCTACTCTCGCTCGCAGTCATCGAACGACACGGCGGGAAGGAAGGGATCGGCCGCGGCTTCGTTCACGGACTCGGACTCGACCGCGGTGCTGTCGGGTCGACGATCGCTCACGACGCGCACAACTGCGTCGTTGCCGGCGCTGATTACACAGCCATGGCAGCCGTCGCGAACAAACTCAAGGAGTTAGACGGCGGCGTCGTCGCGTACGATCCCGTCGATGACGAGTTCGCTTCGCTCGCGCTTCCGGTCGCGGGCCTGATGTCGAGCGAGCCGATAGAAACCGTCTACGAACAGTTCGAAACCGTAGAGTCCCACGCTGCGCGGCTCGGGATGGCCGAAACCGGACTGATGGAACTTTCCTTCCTCGCCCTCGAGGTGATTCCGACGTATCGGCTCACAAACAATGGCCTCGTAGACGTTACGGACGGCAAGTACGTGGACGTGACGGTGTCGGAGCACACCGAAGAACAGGGCCCTGATGCCGACCGGCGGTCGATTCCCGACGATAGCGTCAGTGAGCCCTGATGCACCGTCGTTCACCGATCGACCGCAGCGGACAGAATCACATCGTCCACGTAAGACCCGTCCAGTAGGTAGTGGTCGTCCCACGTCGCTTCGACGGTCCAGCCCCGATTGACGAGAAAGTCAATTCCCCGCTGGTTCGCGGCGGGAAGATGCTGATACAGTTTCTCGTAGCCACAGCAGTCGGCACACTGCCGAGCGTACGCCAACAGTCTGGTCCCGATTCCCGCCTCGCGTCGCGGTTCCACGACGCCACCGGTTACCGTCGCCGTGTGGGCGGTTTGCGCTCTGGCCGTCGCGTCAACGCGCACCCACCCACAGACCGTGTCGTCGATGGTCGCCACGCAGACTGCGTACTCGCCGGCTGAATCGTGCCAGTAGAGCGGTCTATTGTCCGTCTCCGTTGCCACGGTCGACGCCGTTTCGACGGACGGCTGTTCGTCGGCCATCGATCGCATGACGCTGACCAGTTCCGAACGATTGTCCTCGGTCGCTGGTCGAAATACGACGGGTGAATCGAAACTCGAGAGACCGACCGTTTCCGGCTTCGCCACGCGGGCCAGATCGGCAGTCACACGGACCCGGTCGTCAGTCTCGACCAACAATCCGTTTTGCTCGAGGAGTGCTAGATGGTGATCAATCGCGCGTCTATCGTTGGGGTACAGTGCCTCTTGCAGTCGACGAGTACGAACTGGAGCGTGTTCGACGACGTACTCGTAGATGGTCTGTCGCTCCTCGTTGGTGATTTCGGTTACCGACGCGATGTTCGGCCGTACCACGGCACCAGTCGGACTCGAATTTTCGCACATAGTTTCTCCTCTCACCACGGTTGTAGTCCGGCCGTTTCCCGGAATCCGCGGCTGTTGACGGTACAGTCGAAATCGATGTATATAGTTGCTTGAACTGACACACTGCCAGACGTTCGTGGCAATACCTGGCACATTCAGACAATGGTCGCGCTGCCGGTGATCGGTACTTGGGCCCTGAACGCTCCTCCGCCTGATACTGATTCGCCGTATTCCGTTGGGAGTTAATTCGCTTTCCGCACCGGTGAGGTATCAGTCGGTGAACCGCTCCAAATCCGTCTGGGAATCGATGTCTCTCGACACGCCCGGATCGTCGACGTCGACGACCACGGCGTTTTCGTGATTCTCAATGAGATCTCGGCCGCCTCGGTCGCCGGAAACGGTCAACAGTGTGTCGTAGTGCTGTCGACCGAACAGGACGGGGTTCCCACGACGTCCCTCGTACGTTGGAACGACGATGCTCCCGTCGTCGGTCGCGTACGCTGTGTACAACGTGTCGACAGTCGGTGGACGCACGAACGGCATATCTCCGAGCATGAAGATGACGGCGTCCCAGCCTGCGTCGCGTGCGGCGTCGGCGCCGATTCGGACCGACGCGCTCTGTCCTGCTGCGTAGTTCTCGTTGTACCTGACTGAGAGATCGAGATCGTCGAGAGCCGCCGCCACACGGTCTGCCTCGTGACCGACGACGGCGACGATATCGTCGACTCGCGACTGACAGAGCGTCTCAGCCGCACGTCTCACGATAGGTGTCCCCTCAACGTCCGCAAGAAGTTTGTTCCCTCCCTCGAACCGGGTCCCCTTCCCTGCGGCGAGGATTACACCGCCGATAGTATCGGCTCCATCACCGCCATCCGATCCGTCTCCACTACGTGCCACGTCTGATCGATCTGCCATACGACCAGTTCACGACGGGTCGTACTGGTTCTTTTCCCGTTGCGAATTCGATCGACGAGGGCCCGAGAGCGAGCACGCTCAAGCGGTACGAGTCTTCGATGGTTCGATTATCTATCACGCCGACTCGTTTTTGACGGGAAGACAGACATCTCGTTCGAACGACGTCACGAGGCCACGGGTAAACCGAGCCGATTCCGCGAGCGCGTGCTCGAGTACCGCTCGCGCCGTCTCCTGGAGGGCCGGTGCGTCCGCCTTGTTTACCACGGGTATGACAGCTGCATCGTCCGGCACGTGCTGGAGTCCTCCGCGGGGGCTGGCGAGCACGGTGCCGATCGTTTCGGGCATGATCGTGTCCCCGACGGAGAGGTCGGCGATCGCGGCGACGCGTTCGGGACGGTGAACGACGGTCTCCGAAAGCGGTTCGCCGACGGCACGCACGGAGGCCACGGGGACGACGTGGGTCGCCTCGTCGGGGACGACCGGCTCGTTGGTATCGGGGGCCTTGAACTCCCGCCGTCGAGCGCCGTCGGCTTTGACGAGGAGCCAGTCGACGAACCCACGGTCGAGAACCGACGTTAGCGGCTCCGGATCGAAGCCGCGAACTTTTCGGTCGACCCGTTCGGGGTCGGAGACCCATTGGCTCGCGAACGCGACCGATGGCTCAGTTTCGAGAAGCGCCTCCGGCAGTCGCTCGGCGTTCGTGACCGTTAGCGGTAGATCGGGTGGCGGCATCTGTGTCGTCGTCGTAAACCCGACGTCCAACCCCCGCTCGGGCCCCTCTATCGCGAGTCGGTGCATGGCGGTCTTCTTCCCGCCGGCACCGACGAACGCGACGAGCGCTCGGTCGCCGAGACCGAGCGCGGTCGACAGTTGCATACCGTCACTGTGCGACGGGAGCGAAAATAGGTTTGCCTCATAGAGTGCGAGCGGCGGGGTGAATCGAGCCGATACTGTTTTGCGATCCACTCACATACGTCGGCGTATGACACGAGTGGATGTGCGCGGAGAAATCTGCCCGAGGCCGGCGCTGATCGTCCGCCGGCAACTGGCCGAACTGGAGACGGGTGACGAATTACTCGTGCAAGGTGATTACCCCCCGGCGGAACGGAATCTCTGTCGAATGTGTCGCAAACGCGGATTCACCGTCACGAAGACCAAAGACGGGAGCGGCGAGAGCGCGTTCGAGTTACGTATCGAAGTGACCGAAGACGCAGAGATTCCGGAGGCGTAGTTGATGACCGATCGATCCGCCGACACTGCCGTCAAGCTTACCGAGTACGCCGACCTCCATGGCTGTTCCTGCAAGGTGGGCCAGAGCGACCTCGAGAATCTCCTTCGGGAGGCAGAGCTGACCGAGTCCCGAGACGAACTGCTGTTCGGCGTCGGCGAGGACGCGGCCGCACGGCGCCTGACCGACGATCTGGCGCTCGTTTCGACGGTCGATTTCTTCACGCCGATCATCGACGACCCCTACGACTTCGGCCGCGTCGCAGCGTGTAACGCAGCGAGCGACGCCTTCACGACGGGAGCCGCCGACAATCTCGACTGCCTTGTCGTCCTCGGTCTCCCTCGGGAACTGACGGACACCGCCCCGATGATCCTGACCGGTATCGCCGATGCGATCGACAACATGGGCGGCGTGATCGCTGGCGGCCACACGATACTCAGCCCGTGGCCGTTCGCCGGCGGTGCCGTCTCCGCGACCGCACCGCCCGAGGCGCTGTTGACATCACAGGGAGCGACGGCCGGTGACCGCCTCTACCTCACGAAGCCGCTGGGAACGCAGTCGGCGATGGGCGGACTGCGCGTTTCGGACGACGAGTTCGCCGAGGTCGTCGCGGAAGCCGCGGGCCGGTCCGTGCAGACGATCGGCGACGAAGCGCTCGCCTGGATGGCAACCCCGAACCGCGACGCTGCGATGGCCAGTCGCGACATCGCGACTGCGGCAACCGATATAACTGGGTTCGGTCTCGGCGGACAGGCACAGGTCCTCGCCGAGAACGCTGACGTGAGGATCGAAGTGACACGGATACCGATTATCGACGGTACCGACGGACTCTCGAGGCTGTTCGGATACGGCCTCGAGGACGGCGAGAGCGCAGAGACCAGCGGCGGCTTGCTCCTTTCGGTCCCCGAGTCGCAGACGACCACGCTCGAAACACGGTTCGACGACGCTGATGTCTTCTACCGTCAGATCGGACGCGTCACCGACGGCAGCGGTGTTTCGCTCCGTGATCCGACGATAGAACCGATTCGGCGCGACCAACAGTAGAACCGACCGTTCGTTAGCGGAGTTTCAGCATGGCCTCGAGGACGCCGCCGCCGAGACAGAGCGCCTTATCCGAAATCTTCGTCGGGTCGACGTCGTCGCCGCGCGGGTCGATATCGCCGAGTTTCGTCCCCTCGCCGACCTCGAGTCCACCGTGGACGAGACCGCGAACGAGGCCGTCGATCTCCGCGACCACGTCGGTATTGCCGACGTGGCCCACCGTCTCGTCCGCCGAAACGAGATCGCCGATTTCGACCACGGGCTCCCACAGCCCCTCTCCCGGCGCACGGAGGACCCGTTCGTGCGTGTAGCCGCGCCGTTCCCCCGGTTCGCCGTCGTACGGACTCGCCCGGCCGTCGTAGAACACGCGACCTAACTCGTGGCCTCGGTCCGTCTCGACGACTGCGTCGACGTTCTCGCCGGCTTCGAATCCGGGACCGAGACCGACGACCACGTCTGCGTCGTCACGCCGAGTTCCCGTATCGGTCCGCCCTTTCGCCAGTATCGCATCGACGACCACGGCCGCGTCGAGCGTCGTCGCGATCGAGGCTTCCGGGTCCTCGAGGACCGGGACCGCATCGTCCTCGAGTATCTCGACCACCTCGTCGACGTCGGCCGCTCGGCGTCCGACGACGCCTTCGATCGATACTTCGTCTTCGTACATCGCCGCCGCGAACGCCACCTCCCGTCGAACGACGGTCGGTCGGTCGACCTCGGTCACCACGACCGGATACCCGGCCTGATGCAGTCGGTAGACGACGCCGCTTCCGAGGTCGCCACCGCCCCGGACAACGACGAGGTCGTCGAGATTCAGTCGTGTCGCGCGCTGTCCCCCGGCGCCGTACCGATCCATGTTCACCTCCGAGAGGATCGCCAGCGCAACGTCTTCCGGACCGCTCCCGCCGAGATCGAGTCCGACGGGGGCTCTGACCCGCGCGAGTTCTCGCCGGCTGTACCCCTCCTCGGCGAGCGAATCGACGACGTGTTCTGCCTTCGTGTCGCTGGCGACGAGGCCGACGTAGCCGGCGTTTCCGTCGAGCGCCGCAGCGACAGCGCGCTGATCAAACGTCCCGCTGCGCGTCGCCACCGCAACCGACGTTTCGGCAGTCGTCGGGAGTTCGGACAGCGCTTCTCCGTACTCCCCGTGGATGACGTCTGTACTGTCCGGGAACGCATCCGGGTCGGTGTATTCCTCGCGGTCGTCGACCACCGTGACGTCGTACCCCAACTGCTCCGCCAGCGCTGCGAGCTCGACGCTGATGTGGCCACCACCGGCGATGTAGAGCCGTGCCCGTCCGCGAATCCGCTCGATGAAGACGTCCATCGTCCCACCACAGACCATACCGGTGTTCCCGCCGGGCTCGAGTTCGTACGTTCGAACGCCGGAGTCGGCCTCACCGTCCAGCACTGTTCTCGCGTCCTCGACGGCGAGGTGTTCGACCGTTCCGCCGCCGATCGTACCGTAGTTACCGTCCGCCGTGACGAGCATCCGATCCCCGACGTCCCTGGGTGCGCTCCCGTCCTTGTCGACGATCGTCAGCATCGCAGCCGGCTCGCCGTCGCCGACCAGTTCGGTGATCCGTTCGAACACGCTCATACGAAGTTTTTCACCTCGTTCTCGACTATCAGGTCTATCAAACCGTCGTACGTGATCTCCTCGATTCCCTCGGGGAGGTCGACGCCGCGGACGGCGGCGTCTTTCTCGACGGCGTAGAGGTCCGCGTCGAGTTCGGGAGACAGGAACACACCATCCTGTATGAGGACGACGCATGCGTCCGGGTCGTCCGCTGCAGTTCGAAGTCCGATATCAGCCATGGGTTCGTCTATCAGGTATAGCATGGTTAGAAGTCCAGAACGCAATCGGCGTCTCGAATGCGCGCCGAAACCTCGTCGCCGGCGCGAACGGTCACGTCGTCAGCGATCTCGTCGGCGGAGATACCCCGCTCCGTCATGGCGGCGGCGTCGACGATCATCGCTCCGTTCTGTTCACGCAGATCGGCGACGTGCCCCGGCATGTTCAACGCGTCTCGGTCGACGTCGCTTCGGGCGGCATACGTGCCGTCTTCCGTGAAGACGACTGTGACGTCGTGCTGGTCGAATCCCGCGGCGACGCCCCGCGCCGCCCGCAAACCCTCCGGGACGTGCACGCGCCCGTACGGTGCTCGAGTCAGTAACACGACGACGTCGCGTTTCATAGTGAGATCACTCGGTCCGCGTCACCGATCATGTCCGCCAGGTCCGGAAGGAGTCCAACCTCGACGCCGTCCGGATAGTCGTCCGGCGCATCGATACCGCGGGCGTCGACGCAGAGGCCACAACAGATCACCTGGGCACCGTCAGCGATGAGTTCCTGAAACTTCTCCGTCGGCATCGCGTCGTAGAGCCCGGTGTTCGAACAGTCGGGAAACGTCTGTCCGTCGACGGGCACCAGAGCACCGTCGAGATAGTGAAAGAACGAAACGTCGTGACCTTTCTCGAGCGCTGCCTTCCCGAGTTCGTACGCCGTTCGCCAGCGCTCACTGTCGAACGGCCCACCGGTCAATAGAATCCCAATGGATGCCATGCGCTACCGTAACGGAGTAGCGATAATAATAGTTCGCACGGCTCGAGAGATCCGGTGTAGGAGACGGTGTCGTGGACGACCGCTTCGCGCTGACGACGACTAACCGTCTCGTTCGTCGAGGGCCCGTTTGATATCGTCGGCGGTAATGGGAAGTGAAGTGACGCGAACGCCGACGGCGTCACGGACCGCGTTGCTGAGCGCCGGCGGAACGCCGTTCGTCGGGAGTTCGGCGATCGACTTCGCGCCGAAGGGCCCGGTCGGTTCGTGCGTTTCGACGATAAGCGTCTCCATCGGCGGGTGATCGGTCGTCCGTGGCATCCCGTACTGCCGGAAGCCGAGTACCTCCGGATTCCCTTCGTCGTCGAACTCGAGTCCACCGCTGGTGGCGTACTCGAGGCTCATGTGCTCTCCTCCCTCGATCTGCCCCTCGACGAGCGCGGGATTGATCGCGACGCCACAGTCGGCGGCGAAGGCCATGCGGTTTATCTCGTACTCGCCGGTTTCCTCATTTACGGTCACGTCGACGAACTGGGCACCGTACGGCGGCGGACTTTCGTCCGTCGAGTGATTGCCCTTGCCGAGGATGTGCTCGCGGTCGTCGTGGCCGTAGGTCGCCTCGTATCCGATCTCCTCCAGCGACACACCGTCACCGCTCGTCTCGCTGTACACCTGTCCGTTGCCCGTTGTCAGGTTCTCGACGGGTTCGTCGAGCATCTTCGACCCCCAGTCGAGGAGCCGTTCCCGCGCATCCTCGGCGGCTTCCTTGACGGCCTGGCCGCTGATATAGGTCGTCGAGGAGGCGTACGCGCCGTAGTCGAACGGCGTCAGGTCGGTGTCCGAGGAAATAACGACGATATCTGTGGGTTCACAGCCCAGCACCTCCGCAGCGACCTGACTGAACATCGTATCGGAGCCGGTGCCGGTGTCGACACCGCCGACCTGCAGATGGAACGAACCGTCCTCGTTCATCTTGATCTGGGCCGCGCCGAGTTCCCGCCCGGCGACGCCGCTGCCCTGGGCGATCATCGCCATTCCGACGCCACGGTGGCGATGGGGCTCCGCGGGCTGCTCTACGTCGTCGTAGCCGATGGCTTCCTTCCCGCGTTCGATGCACTCGCGGAGCCCGCACGACCGTATCTCCCGGTCGAACCGATCGCCGTCTTTCAGAATGGTGACGTTCCGATCGATATCGCCCTCACGAACGGCGTTGCGTTTGCGGAACTCGATCGGATCGAAGTCCAGACGGCGCGCGATCTCGTCCATGTGCGACTCGACCGCGAAGTGGCCCTGCGGGGCGCCGTATCCCCGCATCGCCGCACCCATCGGCAGATTCGTGTGGACGACGTCGCTCTCGAATCGGACGTTCGGAACCCGCGGATACAGCGGAAGCGGTTTCGTTCCGACGTTGTTCGCGACGGTCATCCCGTGGGTGCCGTACGCCCCCGAGTTCGACAGCGTGTACAGCTCCATGGCCTCGAGCGTGCCGTCCTCGTCCACCGCCGTCCGCATTCGCATCTGCATCGGATGCCGAAAACGGAGCGCGTAGAACTCCTCGCGGCGGGTCATCTCCAGTTTGACCGGCCTGTCGGCCGCCAGATGGAGCGCGAACGCGATCGGTTCGATCGCCATCTCCTGTTTCGCACCGAACCCGGCTCCGATACGGGGCTTCGTGACGCGGACGTCACGGATGGGAACGTCGAACAGATGTGCGATCTGTCGTCGGGTGTGGAACGGAACCTGCGTCGCGGTGATGAACGAGTACCGGTCGTCTTCGTCCGTGTGGGCGATCGTCGTGTGGGGTTCGGGGACGCAGTGTGACTGGTACGGCGTTTCCCACTCCGTCTCGATCACACGGTCGTCGGCCGCTCGATCGAACGCCCGCTCGACGTCGCCTCGCTCCCCCTCGAAGTGCGACTCGAGGTTCCGCTCGTAGTCGGCACCGTGCTGTTTGTTCTCGACCTCGTCGGGATCGAACAACTGCGGCGCGTCCGGATCCGTCGCCGCCTCGGGATCGAAGACGGGTTCCAGTTCCTCGTATTCGACGTCGATCACCCGCGCGGCGCGGTCGGCCGTCTCCGTGTCCGTCGCGGCGATCGCCGCGATAGGATCGCCGACGTATCGAACGTGTTCCCGGAGTACGCGCAGATCCCAGGGGCTCGGTTCGGGGTAGGACTGGCCCGAGCTCGAGTACGCTTTGTCGGGTACGACGTCGTCCCACGGCGTGATCACAGCGTACACGCCCTCCATCGCTTCGGCCTCGCTCGTATCGATGTCACGGACGTATCCGTGCGCGATTTCGCTCCGGACCACTTTCCCTTCGGCGAGTTCGGGGAAGCGATCGCGGTAGTCGGCCGTGTAACGGGCCTCCCCGGTGACTATCTTCCGAGCGTCGTCTTTCTCGACGTCCTCGGTCAGATGCTCGCGCTCGTCCCGGGATTTCCGGTCGTTCGCGGCCACCTCGCTCTCCCCCGGAAACGCGTCCGCTTCCGTAGCCTCCTCCTCCGCCCGATCGCCGTCGGGTCTCTCGTTTCGTCCCGGTGTCTCTTCCAGATTGCTCATTGCGGTCGCCCCTCCTCGCGGGGACAGGGCGAGGAAAACTCCTCGCAGCGGCTTCCCCCGCCGTCTGCCGCCACGGGCTGCTCACCGACCATCCGATCTGCGGCGTCGAGAACCGCTTCGACGATCTTCTTGTAACCGGTACACCGGCAGAGGTTGTCCGAAAGCGCTTCCCGTACCTCCGTCTCGGTCGGATCCGGGTTCGATTCCAGCAGCGCCTTCGAACGCATGATCATGCCCGGGATACAGAACCCACATTGGAGCGCCGAGTTGTCCACGAACGCCTGCTGGAGCGGGTGGAGATCGCTCTGTGTTCCCAGCCCTTCGATCGTTTCCACCGTCGATCCGTCGACTTTCGCGACCGGCGTAACACAGGACATCGCCGGATCACCGTCGATTTGGACCGTACACATCCCGCACGCGCCCGTATCACAGCCGCGTTTCGGGCCGGTGTAGCCGTTTCGCCGCAGCACGTCGAGCAGGACGTCCGATTTCTCCGCCTCGAGCGTCCGATGTTGGCCGTTTAGCTCTAGTTCGAGTTGCATGAGTCTCATCGTGGGAGAGAGACCCTCCCTTCCTCCGAGTATCGGTCTCGAGAACCTAAATAGCTACTCCGGAGTGCGACGATAGCGGCCGGGGGAAAAGGAGCGAATCGCCGGCGAACGGACGATTTCGGAGAAAATAGCAGTTCGCGTGTGAATTGGTCGTCCGAACGGGCACACGCATCGACTGTGCTGAACTGCCAGACACAAACACAGCGCGGGCGCACCATCGCGTGGAACGTGAGCTGATCCTCCCACAGCGGGCAAACGCCGCCACATTTTCCATGCGAACGGGACACACCACTACGGTAATCCTGAGCCGAAAACCCGAGACGGCATACCGAGCGACGATCGAACCGACCTGACGGAACTCGAGCGAGGCTCTGAAGTCACGCGAACCACCCGCAGGACGATCACGGGGACAGTTCGCCGGAGGAAATCGAAGCGAAGACGAACGGTTTACTTCTGGTCGAGCGCCGCCTTGATCTTCTCGGCAGTGACCGGCATCTCGTTGATGCGCACGCCGACGGCCTCTCGAATCGCGTTACTGAGCGCCGGCGGCACAGTATTGGTCGGTACCTCCGCGACGGATTTTGCGCCGAACGGACCCGTCGGCTCGTGGGTCTCGACGAGAAGGCTCTCGATCGGCGGCGTCTCCGTCGCCGACGGAAGTCCGTACTCGTCGAAATCCGAGACCTCCGCGCGGCCCTGCTCGTCGACGGTGATACCTTCGCTTACGGCCATCTCGAAGCTCATGTGATTGGCACCCTCGACCTGTCCCTCCGCCATTCCGGGATTGATTGCGACGCCACAGTCGACGGCGACGACGAGCTGGTTGACCTCGAACTCGCCCGTCTGTTCGTCGACGGTGACATCAACGAACTGGGCGGCAAACGGCGGCGGGCTCTCTTCCGTGGAGTGCGTTCCCTTGCCGAGGATGTGCTCCCGGTCGTCGTGGCCGTACACCGATTCGTAGCCGACGTCCTCGAGCGTGACCGCCTCACCGCTCTCCTCGCTGTATACCTCGCCGTCGCGGGTCTCCAGGTTTTCCGCGGGTTCGTCGAGCATCCGCGACGCCCATTCGAGGATGCGCTCTTTGGCGTCCTCCGCGGCCTTCTTCACCGCCATCCCGCTGATGTAGGTCGTCGAGGAGGCGTACGCGCCGTAGTCGAACGGGGTGTTGTCGGTGTCCGAGGATTTGACGATTATGTCGTCTTCGTCACAACCGAGTACCTCGGCGGCGATCTGGATGAACGCCGTGTCCGCGCCCGTGCCGATGTCGACGCCGCCGACTTGCAGGTGAAACGAGCCGTCCTCGTTCATCATGATCTGTGCGGCGCCGAGTTCGTCGCCCGCGACGCCGGTTCCCTGTGCCGACAGGGCCATGCCAATACCGCGGTGGCGGTGTGGCTCCGGGGGCTGCTCGAGGTCGTCCCAGCCGATGGCTTCCTTGCCACGCTCGATACACTCGTCGAGCCCACAGGAACGGATGCGCCGCTCAGCACCCTCGCCGCCCATCATCCCGGCGATCTCGTCCAGATCGCCGACCTCCATGTAGTGTTGCCGGCGGAATTCGATCGGATCGAAGTCGAGATCCCGCGCGACCTCGTCCAGGTGGCCCTCGAGAGCGAGCGTCCCCTGGGGAGCACCGTACCCTCGCATCGCACCTGTCTGTGGCGTGTTCGTGTGGATGATGTCGGCTTCGAAGCGAGCGTTCGGGACCTTCGAGTACAGCGGCATCGGCTTGCTGCCGACGTTCCCGGCGACAGTCATCCCGTGGCTTCCGTACGCGCCGGTGTTCGAGAGCGCGTAGAGATCGATCGCTTCGATCGTCCCGTCGTCGGTGACTGCCGTCCGCGCACGAACCTTCATCGGGTGGCGCGAGCGCATCGCGTAGAACTCTTCGTCGCGAGAGGCCTCGTACATGACGGGACGGTCCGCCGCGAGCGACAGGGCGAGCGGAATCGGTTCGACGACCATCGCCTGTTTGCCGCCGAAACCGCCGCCGACGCGAGGTTTCTTTACTCTGATGTCCCGGATCGGGATATCGAACAGGTGCGCCAGCTGGCGGCGAGTGTGGTTCGGGACCTGGGTACTCGTGATGAGTACTTTCCGGTCGTCCTCGTCGGTGTAGGCGAGCGACGTGTGCTTCTCGATCTGTGCGTGGGACTGCCGGATGGTTTCCCACTCGGTCTCGTGGACGTGTACGTCCTCGCGCTCGAGCGCGGCCTCGACGTCCCCGATCTCGCCCTCGATGTTGGACATCCGGTTGCGGCTGTAGTCGTGACCGACGATCTTGTTCTCGACCTCGTCGTCGGCGAATAGTTGCGGCGCGTCCCCGTCGAACGCCTCCTCGGGATCGACGACGTGGTCGTACTCCTCGTACTCGACCTCGATGGCGTCGGCCGCGGCCGCAGCGGTGGACGCGTCCTCGGCCGCGACCGCCGCGATCGGATCGCCGATGTAACGGACGTGTTTGTTGAGCACGTTCATGTCCCACGGGCTCGGTTCTGGGTACGACTGACCGGCGCTCGTGTACTTCGCGTCCGGTACGGCGTCGGACCACGGTGTGAGAACGGCGTAGACACCGTCCAGTGCCTCGGCCTCGGTCGTGTCGACGGCCGTCACGCGGCCGTGTGGAACCTCGCTACGGACGACCGCGGCGTGAGCGAGATCCGGGAACCGTTCCTCGTAGTCTGCAGTGTACTTGGCTTGGCCCGTGACGAGTTTTCGGTCGTCGAACTTTTCCGCCGGCTGAGAAACGCTCTTTCGCTCGTCTGGTGCCTTATTATTGTTCTCCGGTTCGTCCCACTCGAGGGGATGTTCTTCGAACTCCGGTGGCTCTTCCGAAGTCGGCTTCGACGCGGTTCCACCGTCGGGCTGTGGGTCGTTCGTGTCGTCACTCATCGGAATCACCGTCGCGAGCAGCGTCGCCGGGTCGGCATGAGTCGATCCGCGAGCCGCCGTCGGCCGCGACCGATCGATCGCCGTGCATTCGATCGGCGGCGTCAAGGATCGCGTCGACGGATTTCTGATAGCCGGTACACCGGCAGAGGTTATCGTCGATTGCCTGGCGGACCTCGGCTTCGGTCGGATCAGGATTGTTCGCGAGTAGCGATTTGGCCTCGATTATCATGCCGGGAATACAGAAGCCACATTGGACGGCGAAGTGATCGACAAACGCCTCCTGAATCGGATGGAGATCATCTTGCGTCCCCAGTGCCTCGATCGTCTCGATCTCCGAATCGTCGACGTTCTGGGCATCCACGCCGCAGGCCATCTTCACTTCGCCGTCGACGAACACTTTCGATGCGCCGCAGACACCGCTATCACAGCCACACTTCACGCCCGTGTAGCCGTTCCGTCGCAGTACAGTCGCCAGGTCGTCGTCCGATTCGACCGCCACAGTCGTCGATTCGTCGTTGATCGTTAGTTCGATTTCCACGGAAATCCCTCCATTGGTGTAGGTGTGGCTCTCGCACACGCACGTCGTGGTGTAGGATGCGAGACAACAACACATATATCTATGGGTGACTGCCTCAATGCCGGCCCGAGACGGCCCAGACTCCGCAGACCGACCGGCCAGGTTCGTTAGGCAACTGTGGCGTCCCGCGTCGTCCGCGATCGGGTTCGTCACCCGTCAGTTCGTCCGTTGGCACAGCCGTGTGGTAGTGGCGGCTGTGTCGCAGGTTTGTCCGATCGCTGTGTGACGAATACAGTTTTGAAGCACACCCTGTATTGTCACCGTATGGAGATCGCACTCCTCGGAGGAACTGGTGACATCGGACAGGGACTCGCGCTGCGCTGGGCGCTGGACACCGACCACTCGGTCGTCATCGGATCGCGAGACGCCGACAAGGCCGAGCGGAAGGCGAACGAGTACCACTCGTCGCTGAAAGAGATCGGCGTCACTCTCGATATCGCCGGCTATAGTAACGAGACGGCCGCCGATTCCGCCGAAGTCGTCGTCGTCAGCGTCCCGCCCGAATACGCGCCGCAGACGGTCGAAACGGTCGCTCCCGTCCTTGGGGAGGACGATATCCTTGTCAGTCCGGCGGTTCAGATGTCGCGTGACGCGAGCGGCTTTCACTACGATCCGCCCGAAGCGGGATCCGTCGCCGAAGTAGTCGATCGCGCGGCCCCCGACGACGTACCGGTCGTGAGCGCGTTCCAGAACCTCGCTGCGGGCGCGCTCAGCGACCTCGAGACCGATCTCGAGGCCGACGTCGTCGTTACTGGTGACGATAGCGAGGCGAAGGAGACGGTCATGGCACTGGCAGAGGACATCGACGGTCTCAGGCCACTCGACGGCGGTCCGCTCGCGAACACCGGCGTCGTCGAGAGCGTGACGCCGCTTCTGATCAACCTCGCGATGAACAACGACGGAATGCACGACCTCGGCGTCCGGTTCGAGTGACGAGCGGAGACGTTCTCCATCGCGGTTGACATCGATCACTCGGTCGCAAATCGGCTGTGCTTCATCGACGAACCAACGTCGAACTGTGAATCTCGCCGTTGGACTTGCTGCCTGATGCACCACAACGACGGGACGAGTCGCGTGAACTCAATCTCGAGGCCCCATTCGTCCGTCGGGACAACGAGTTACCGGTGGAGCAAAGTCCGTCATCGAGGGCCGGTTCGAGTCGGGGTAACATTGATACATTCTCGCGTACGAGTGGCAACGGAGACGCAATCACCGCCGATCCCATCGGGATGGTTTCTGCTTTCCCGTTCCGACCGCGACTCCGGGATCGTCGCTCGTCAGAGACGCCATCCATGACCGATAGTACTCAACGCCACGCCGGAACCGATCTACACGGAGGTCGTACACTCCTCTCGAAACGATCGCTGTCGCCCGTGTTAGCGGCGACAGTAGTCCTCGTAGTGGCCGGGTGGATCGTCGACGTCGATCCGTTCCTCCTGCTATCGTCGGATGCTCGCGGCCAGATGTGGCTGCTCGTCACCGAAGGATATCCGCCGGACATCGGCCACGATTTCCTGCTCGGTCGAACCATCCGAGGACTGCTGTGGGCAGTCATCGAAACGCTCGCGATCAGCATCGTCGGCACCACCCTCGCCGTCGCCTTCGCGATCCCGCTCGCGCTCGCGAGTGCATCGATACCCATCAGGGGCCGTTGTATACCAGTGCGTCCACCTCGCGAGTCGCGCTCGGATACGCGCTCCATCGCGGTGCCAGACTTCTGTTGAGCTTTCTCCGATCGGTCCCCGGCCTCGTCTGAGGGTTCCTCTTCGTCACCGCCGTGGGACTGGGACCGTTCGCCGGCGCACTCGCACTCGGGGTTCACAATACGTGCTCGGCAAACTGTACGCGGACTTCCTCGAGGATACGGATCCGATGACGACCGAAGCGGTCGCGTCGAGCGGGGCGACGCGGTTCCAGGCCGTCTGTCACGGTATGATCCCGCAGGTATCGGCGACGGTAGCGTCGGACACGCTCTACAGGTGGGAGTGTGCCATCCGCTCGGCGACGATACTCGGCTTCGTCGGCGCCGGCGGGATCGGCTACTACCTCGTCATCTCGATTCAGCGGTTACAGTGTCAGAAACTCGTCACTTCGATCGCCGCTGTGTTCGCGCTCGTGGTGCTGTCCGACGCGCTCGCGTCGCGACTTCGCGCTCGGATGGTGTAAACTCGGCAGTCGGAAGTCGCAACGACGCCGAACGGAAATGATACGAGGCCGTCCCGGACACCGCCTACGCTGACGCCTTCGACCGGACCGCCTCGAGGAGCACTTCGGTTCCGGTCACGATGTCTTCCCATTCGGTGTACTCGTTCTCCCGGTGGCTGATGCCGTCGACGCTCGGGACGAAGATCATGCTCGTCGGCGTGATCTTGTTGAGGTAGTTGGCGTCGTGGCCGGCACCGCTGACGAGGCGCGTGTAGTCGCAGCCGACCGTTTCGGCGGCGTCGACGACCGTCTCGATACAGCCCTGGTCGAAGGGATCGGCGTCGACGCGCATGATCTCCTCGAACTCGTACTCGAGGCCCTCTCGTTCGGCCGCGTGGGCGATCTCGCGCTGGATCTGTTCGACCGCAGCGTCGACGGCCTCGTCGTCGTACGACCGGAAGTCGATCGTGAACTCGACTTTCTCGGGGATCACGTTGATCGCGTTCGGCCAGACGTCGACGCTGCCGACGGTGCCGACGAGGTCGGTGCCTTCGGTCGCGGTGATCCGCCGGACGCTGTCGGTCACGTCGGCCGTCGCGACGAAGGCGTCGTGACGCATGTCCATCGGCGTCGGGCCGGCGTGGTTCGCCTGCCCCTCGAACGTGACGTTCATCCAGGAGAAGCCGAACACGCCTTCGACGGCCGCGACGGGGAGGCCCTCCTGCTCGAGGAACGGTCCCTGCTCGACGTGCATCTCGAAATAGCAGTGGATGTCGTGGGGCTCGCAGGGCTCGTCGCCTTTGTAACCGATTCGTTCGAGTTCTTCACCGAACGTTTGCCCGTCTTTGTCCTCGCGCTCGTACGCGTAGTCGAGGTCAAAAATGTCACAGAAGACGCCGCTTCCGAGCATGTCCGGCTGGAACCGGACGCCCTCTTCGTTACTCCACGCGACGACCTCGAGGGGACGAGTCGTCGTCTCGTCGGCGTCGTTGAGGGCCTCGACGACTTCGAGGCCGCCGAGGACGCCGATCACACCGTCGTATCGGCCGCCGTTGTACTGGCTATCGATGTGGGAGCCGAACATGACCGGGTCGGCGTCCGGATCCGCCCCGGATCGACGGCCGAAGATGTTCCCCATCTCGTCGATGCGGACCGTCAGGTCGGCCTCGCGAAACCACTCGACGACGGTGTCTCGGGCTTCCTCGTTCTCGTCGGACAAGCTCGGGCGGTTCACCCCGCCGTTTTCGGTCGCCCCGATCTCGCTGAACTCGTCGAACCGTCGGCGGAATCGCTGCTCGTCGATACTCACTTCAGCCATATGAGAACGCACCAGCGGGGCTAACTTTAACATTCCGGAGGGATCCGCCGTAGAACGGCGGCCAAACACTGCCAAACGTGTCGCACCTCACCGAAAGAACCAAACGGCCCATCCTCGAGAGTCGATACATGTCGTCTGTTAGCACGGGGTCCGTAGAGTTCCGGAACGCACGCGTTCTCGATGGCACCGGCGGGCCGGCCTTCCGCGCACACGTTCTTGTCGACGACGGTCGAATCGAACGCATCGGCGACGAGTCGGCCGGCGCTGACCGGCAGATCGACCTCGACGGATCGTATCTCGCCCCCGGATTCGTGGACATGCACGCCCACTCGGAGCTACGGCTGATTTCCAAGCCCACTGCCGAGGAGAAGATCACGCAGGGTATCACAACAGAAGTGCTCGGCCAGGACGGGGTCAGCGTCGCGCCCGTGCCCGAGGACATGAAGACCGAGTGGGAGAAGCGCATCCAGTCGCTGGACGGCACGATCGACAGGCGGTGGCCCTGGAGTTCCGTCTCCGAGTACCTCGACGAACTCGAGGAAGCAGCACCGGCCGTCAACGCCGCCCACTACGCCCCACACGGGAATCTGCGCTCTCACATCGCCGGCTTCGAGGACCGCGAACTCGCGGCGGAAGAGGTGACCGAACTACAGGAGAGGCTCGAACGGGCTATCGATGGTGGCGCGTTCGGACTGTCTACGGGGATGATCTATCCGCCGAGTTCCTACGGGCGGGACCCGGAACTCGAGGCGCTCGCCGAGACGCTCGCGACCCGCGACTCGTTTATGATCTCTCACGTGTGGAACGAGACCGATCGAGTCGTCGAATCGATCGACCGCTATCTCGCGCTCTGTCGGCGCGGCGGGTGTCACGCACACGTCTCGCACCTGAAAGTGGGCGGCCGACAGAACTGGGGGAACTCCACGGACGTCCTCGATCTGTTCGACGAAGCGGTCGAAGCGGGACAGCGGGTTTCGTTCGACCAGTACCCCTATACGGCGGGCTCGACGATGCTCACCGCGCTGTTACCGCCGTGGGCACGACAGGGCGAAACGGCGGACATTCTCGACAGGTTGCGACGGGAGGATGTCAGAGAGCGAATCGCCGAGGACATCTCGTCGCCCGGGGAATGGGAAAACTTGGCTCGCGCGGCGGGCACGTGGGATAACATCCTCATTACGCGGACTGCGAGCGGCGACTATCAGGGAGACACGGTCGAGGAGATCGCGACCGAGCGAAACCTCGACCCGGTCGATGCGATGTGCGAACTCCTGGCCGAGGAGCACCTGGACGTGACGATGGCGGACTTCGTCATGTCGGAAGAAGACATCGAGCGGTTCCTCGCGGACGACCGAGGAACGTTCTGTACGGACGGCATCTTCGGCGGCAAACCCCATCCGAGAGCCATCGGGACGTTCGGTCGCATCCTCGAACGATACGTCCGTGAGCGCGATGTGCTATCCCTGCCGCTCATGGCACGCAAGGCGGCCGGCCACCCCGCCGACATCCTCGGACTCGACGACCGGGGATACGTGAAGGAGGGATACGTCGCAGACCTCGTCGCCTTCGATCTCGACGCCGTGTCGGAGAACGCCACCTACGAGGACCCCTTCCAGCTCACAGACGGCTTCGAGTATATTCTCGTCGGCGGCGCGATGGCCGTCGAGGACGGGTCGCCGACGGGCGTTCGGAACGGTGAGATTCTCCGCTCGACCGACGAGTGGGGTGGCTCCGACCGACCGGCACTCGATAGGTCGTCCATCGAGTCGTGACACACGGACCCTACTGTGGCACACGACCGACACAGAGCCACACCGATTTGGTCCGCTCGCGCAATCGGTCGGTACAGATCTGCAGTCGGTTGTTCGGTATTGCCTGAGTTTATCACCCATACTTATTTAGTAGACCTCGGGTTATTTCTCAACGGAATTCCAATGAGCAGTAGCAAACAAGTGTTCGATAGAGGCGACCGTGTTGGCATCTACCTGCAGGACAAACATTCGTTACAGGAGAATCTCGAGCTCGTCCAATACGCAGAAGATCAGGGAATCGACGAGATCTGGCAGGCGGAGTCTCGACTCGCACGCGACGGCATCACGCCACTCGGCGCGTACGCCGCCGTCACGGATCAGATCAAGCTCGGGACCGGCGTCATCAACAACTGGACGCGAAACACCGCACTCATCGCCCAGACGATGAGCACGCTGGAGGAACTCGCCGGCCCGAACCGCATCCAGTGTGGAATCGGCGCCTGGTGGGACCCGCTTGCAGAGAAGGTCGGCATCGACCGAAGCGGTGCTCTCCGCGCGATGCGAGAGTGCGTCGAGGTCACGCAGGACCTCCTGGCCATGGAGAACGTTACCTACGACGGCGAGTTCGTCCAGATGCGCGACGTGGAACTCGACGTCGTCCACGGCGACTCCGGTCCGCGGACGGTACCGGTCTACGTCGGCGGTACTGGATTCAAAATGCTCGAGCTCACGGGTCACTTCGCCGACGGCGCCCTGATGAACTACCTCGTCAGTCCCGAGTACAACGAGAAGGCACTCGACGCCCTCGCGACCGGGGCAGATCGCGGCGGCCGCTCGCTCGAGGACATCGACCGACCGCAACTGATCGTCTGTTCGATGGACCACGACGTCGACAAGGCCCTCGACAACGCACGCGAACTCATCACGCAGTATCTGGGCCAGCAGCCCCACATCATGAAGGCGAGTGGTGTCAGTCAAGACCTCATCGACGAGGTCGGTGACGCGATCGGCGGCTGGCCGGCGGACAAGGAAGACATCAAGCAGGGGATGGAACTCATTCCGGACGACGTCGTCCACAAGCTCACGGCCAGCGGGACTCCCGAGCAGTGTCGGGAAAAAGTCCGCGAGTACGCTGAGAGCGGCTGCCAGTGCCCGATCCTCTATCCGCTCGGCGACGACCGCGAACTGATGATCGACGAGTTCGCTGACGGCTACTTATAGTGATACGGCACGCACTCGTTTCCGGTTCGGGCGAGCGATAGGACCATCCGTTCTGTTCGGCGTGTTCCCATCTTCCGCTCGAGAATAGCATCCCGGATCAAGACGGACCTTCAGCGGCGCTCCGACGACGATCAGTCGTCGGCGGCGGCCTGGGCGTCCCCGAACAGTGCTTCCACTTCGGAAAGTTCGGGTTCGATTCGGTTAACGTCGCCCGTTGCTTTCTTCGCGCTCTCGGTATCCTTCAGGCCGAAGCCCGTCGAGACGACGACGACGGTTTCGTCCCGTTCGATGATGCCCTGCTCCAGCGCCTCCTGAACGCCGGCGACCGGCGTCGCTCCTGCAGGTTCGGCATAAATCCCCTCCGCGCTTCCGAGGAGTTTCTCGGCCTCGAGAATCTCCTCGTCGGAGACCAACACGGTGTCCCCGCCGCTCTCCTGAGGAGCGCGGCAGGCCTTGATCGTGTTGCGCGGCCGGCCGACGGCAATGCTGTCGGCGATGGTGTCTGCGATATCGTCGAGGTCCTCGTGGCCTTGGAACGCGTCGTGGATTGCCGAGGCCCCCTCCGCCTGCACGCCGAGCATCTTCGGGTAGTCGTCGACGTAGCCGAGGTCGTAAAATTCCTTGAAGCCCTTCCAAGCGCCGGCGATCGTACAGCCGTCACCCATCGAAAAGACCACCCAATCGGGCACTTCCCCGCGTACCACCGACTGTTCCGCGAGTTCGTGACCGACGGTTCGTTTCCCTTCCACCTGGAAGGGGTTGATCGCAGCATTGCGGTTGTACCAGCCGTACTCGTCCGTGACCTCGACGCTCAGGTCGTACGCTTCGTCGTAGGACCCGTTGACGGCGAGGACGTCGGCGCCGTACACGAGCGGCTGCGCGAGCTTGCCGGCGGGCGCGGCCCCCGGAACGAAGATGCGACAGTCCAGACCGCCACGCGCCGCGTATCCGGACAGCGAAGCCGCCGCGTTCCCCGTCGACGCACACGTG